>JBOGKI010000234.1:0-7232 GCA_050745605.1 Terriglobia bacterium
AGTCTGCCCCGAGTTCGGAAGCAACTCCTGGCGGTGCTGATTAGGCTCAGCGGACGCTGTGCGTGGTGTCTTACGCAGTTCAATGACACCTCGTAGAACTTAACCTAGTATTACTAAGGCCTTTGAAGTTGAGCTTCGGCCCGCTGTTATTGAGATGGAGGCGGTGGTAGGGCCGTTTCGGGAAACCCCGGCCGGCGCTCCACCTTCTGGGTGATAAGCCCCAGGTCTTCCACTCCCGCCGCGCGAACCGCGTCTACAACGTTCACCACGTCACCGTATTTGGCGCGGGCGTCGCTTTTCAGGTACACCGTTTTGTTCAGGCGGCTGGCAATCATATCCTTCACCTTGGGAGTGATCTTATCCAAAGTGATCGGATTCTTTCTGAGGTAGATCTTGCCGTCGCGGGTGACGGCGATCACCACGGCATCTTCCCTTTCCGCATCGGCCATAGGACGCGGGTTATTGGCCTTGGCCATATCCACAGTTATATCTTTTTGGAGCATCGGCGTAATGACCATGAAGATGATCAGCAGCACCAGCATCACATCCACCAGCGGCGTGACGTTAATATCGGAGACGGAGTTGGGGGCTTTCGCTTTGAAGGCCATTATTTCGTCCCCCGTCCGGACCGCTTAATGAAGTAATCCACCAACTCCGAGGACGAGTTGTCCATTTCCACGTCAAAGCCTTCGAGTTTGCTTACAAAGTAGTTGTAAACCCAGACGGCGGGAATGGCGACGAAAAGTCCGAAAGCGGTGGTCACCAGAGCTTCAGAAATACCGCCGGCCACGGCCGCGATACCGGTCGATGCCGACGATGAGATACCCATGAAGGCGTGGATAATGCCCAGCACGGTGCCAAACAGTCCCACAAAGGGAGCGGTGGACCCGATGGTGGCGAGGCCGGAGACGCCGCGCTTCAACTCAGCGTGAACGATGGCGGCAGCCCGGTCCAGGGCGCGCCGGGAGGCGTCGATTTCCTCGCCAGAAATCTCTGCGGACGCCTGGTGCGCCTGGAATTCCTGAAGCCCGGCCGTCACCACTTTGGCGAGGTGGCTGCGCTTGTTCTGCTCGGCGATGGCGATGGCCTCATCGATCTTGCCTTCCCTCAGGGCGCCCGCCACGGCGGGAGCAAACATCCGTGACTGTTTGCGCGCGGCCGAGTACGCAATCCAGCGGTCAATCATGATGCCGATGGACCACGCCGACATAATACATAACACGATGACCACGACCCGGGCGGGCCAGCCCATCGAGTGCCACATGCTCATGGGATCGAAGCCCACCGTCTGTTCCTCCTGAAATAACCACAAACCGAACGTCATTATTTTCGCCCCTAGCATATTGTTGTTAAATCCTCCTTATTAGGATTTCAAGCTCATCGTCCTTTGAAACCGGTTGGCTTACTCGGCCAGCGTAAAGTTCACGTCAATTTCCGTAGCCACTTCCACCGGATCGCCGTTCAGCAGCGTCGGCTGGTAGCGCCACCGCGAAACGGCATCCATGGCCGCCTTCACCAGCAGCGGGTGACCGCTCATCACTCTCAGATCCTGGATCGTTCCGTCTTTGCTGATCAGGGCTTCCAGCCGGACGACGCCCTGAATCCGGGCCATTTTGGCAAGCTGCGGATACTCCGGATGAGGCCCGAAAATCAGCTTGGCCGCTTCCACTTGTCCGCCCACGTGGATGCGCTGCGGAGCTTTCGCCTTCGGCGGTGGGGGCGGTGGAGGCGGACCACCTCCCAGCACCCCGACAAGACCGCCCATGCTACCTCCAGGCACGCCGCCCGGAACGCCACCCACTACGCCCGTCTGTGGCGGTTCCGGCTGATCCTTGATCACTCTAATGGTCTTAGGAATGACCGTCGGGGCCCTCAAAATATCTTTAAGCGACACTTTGTGAATGATCACCTTCGGCGCCGGCGGCGCGGGCGGCGGCGGCGGTGGGGGTGGGGGTGGCGCGGCGAGGGACGTCATGAGCTGTGCCTTGGGCAAGCCCTGCGTGTAAATCAGAGGGTAAAGAACCACACACCCAATGATGATCCCCTCGAGGATGTAGGCAATGGGCATCGAAGCGCGCTTCCAATCTTTGGTCTTGTTCGCTGAATAACAGAGGTAGATGATGAAGCCCGCGACACTGAGGATGAGGGTGAGAATGATCCACATCACTGGATTGTAATGCAGGTGGCGGCAGTCCGCCCAAACATAGGCCAGCATGAGAACCGTCACACACAAGGGCACGGCGCCAAAAATAATGGACTGAATAACGAGCAGTTTAACCGTTTCCGGCGGACCCAGAATGATTGAAACCCCGAAATACCAGGCGAGGAATCCGACGACGCCGGCGGCCAAGCAAATAATCCAAAGGGTGGCCGTCATCACCGGCGCCCGTTCAACGGATGAGTCGAGCAATGTATTGTCAAACATGGCTGCTCCTCCCTCGAGGAAGTCCGCGCCTTAGCTGGCAGGCGGGTCCAGGCAACGCTCAAGCCGAGCGGCGGGCGCCCGCAGGCTCGCGCGCCGCGAGCCGCGGACGTTCCGGCACCTTGATGCCGCGACCCGTCCGCTCCTGCCAGTAGAGCACCACGGGACTGGCAATAGCGAACGATGAATAAGTCCCGATAATCACGCCCACCACTAGCACCAGCGAAAAGCCGTGGATCACCTCACCGCCGAACACAAACAACGATAACACGGCAAGGAAGGTCAGTCCGGAGGTGAGGATCGTCCGGCTCAGCGTCTGGTTGATGCTGCGATTCACCAAATCCTTAAAAGCTTCGCGCTTGTTCAGGTGCACATTTTCCCGGATGCGGTCAAACACCACGATGGTATCGTTCATCGAATAGCCCACCAGGGTCAGCAGCGCGGCAATGACCGTCAGCGAGATTTCCTTGTTCAACAGTGAGAAAATGCCGAGCGTAATAATGACGTCGTGGAAGGTGGCGATCACGGCGGCCACGCCATAGACCAGCTCGAACCGGAACCAGACATACACCAACATGGCTCCGAGGCCGGCCAAGGTCACGTAAAGCGCCTGATGGCGCAGGTCAGAACCCACCTTGGGGCCCACGATCTCAGTGTT
Source organism: Terriglobia bacterium (assembly GCA_050745605.1). Classification (GTDB taxonomy): domain Bacteria; phylum Acidobacteriota; class Terriglobia; order UBA7540; family UBA7540; genus CALCEB01. The sequence continues at coordinate 3,081 of JBOGKI010000234.1, forward strand.
AAACACCACATAGTGAGAGAGATAAAAGCTGTTCTCCAGCGCCGCGATCACCTTGCTATTCACGCCTGGTACGGCACCCAACTGCGAGAAGTTCTCAATCAGCCCGCCTAGAGCCGGGCTTTTGCGGTAGTTCACCAGAGCCTGGGCCAGGTTCGCATAGCCCTTCTGCGCCTGGTCCGCCCCCTGGATGGCGTAATTCAAGGGGTCCGCCACGATCAGTTGCTCGGCGACGGTCTGATACGTGGCGTTATTGAAGTCAATCTTCCCCGCCGGACCCTTGCCGTAAAGGGCAGACATCGCCTTGACAATGGCTTGCTTGCCGGCGTCCAGCCGGTTCGCCGCAGCCGTGGTCCTCAGGTCCAGGCCAACCAGCACTTCGTTCTTGCTGGTCAAATCGTACCTCTGGAGGGTGGCATCCTTCAGTCCCTCGCGCGCTAGCTCACCGCGAATGGCGTCATAGTTGGGCGTTTGGGCCAGCTTCAAATAGACCAAGGTTCCACCCCGGAAGTCGATGCCGTAAGCCAAGCCGCCATGAGCAACGATGGAAATGATGCCGATCGCCGCCAGCGTCAAAGACAGGCCGATAAAGTACCACTTCTTCCCCATCCAGTCGTAGTTCGGATTGTGAAAAAACTCCATGCGCTCTTGCCTTCCCTGCCTAAAAGTATGGACACCGGAGACAGCCCAGAAGTTCCCGGCTCCGGAATCGACCCATAGATTTTTTGTAACCTCGACGTCGCACGGGCGTCCGCGCTCTGTAGCGGCGCTCTATGAGCGCCGTCTGTTTTGCGGCGGTCATAGACCGCCGCTACAGCCGCCGGGACGGCCGCACGGCCCCTAAATGCTCAACCGTTCTTCCTTCATGCGGTGCGCTAGATGGTAATCGAAGATCACCCGGGATACAAACACCGACGTGAAAATATTTGCAATCAGACCGATGGTCAGCGTGACGGCGAAGCCCCGGATGGGGCCGGTGCCGAAGGTGAAAAGGATCGCCGCCGAAACCACGATGGTGACGTGGGTGTCCAGAATCGTCCTGAACGCCTGCTGGAATCCACCGGCCACGGCGGCCGGCACGGATTTGCCAAGCCTGATTTCTTCACGGATACGCTCAAACACCAGGACGTTGGAGTCAACGCCCATGCCGACGGTCAGGATGACGCCGGCGATGCCGGGCAGCGTGAGCACGGCACCGAAATATGCCAGAGCAGCAACCAGGATCAGCAGATTCAACGTCAGCGCCACGTCCGCGTTAATCCCGGCTTCCCGGTAATAGATCAGCATGAAGCCAATCACCGCCAGGAAACCCACGATGCAGGCGATCACGCCGTGGCGAATCGAGTCGGCCCCGAGCGAGGGGCCAATTGTTTCCTCTTGCAGATATTTAATGGAAGCCGGCAGCGCGCCGGAACGCAGCGTCAAGGCCAGGTCGGAAGCTTGCTGCACGGTGAAGCTGCCGCTGATTTCGCCCCGGTCAGAGATCTGGCCACGGATCACCGGGGCGCTGGCAATGTGTCCGTCCAAAACAATCGCCAGTTGCTTGCCGATGTTGCGCTGCGTGATCTGCGCAAAACGGGCGGCGCCGTCGCGGGTGAGCGTGAAGTTGATGTCCGGCCGCCCATTTTCGTCCTGCGAGGGCTCAGCGCCGCTCAGGTCGCGGCCGGTCACGGCGGCGATGGAATTCACGACGTACCACGCCGCGCCGCCGCCATTATCATTGGTTCCGGGAAGAAGCTGGGTATTGGGAGGGAGCACGCCGCCGTGCGCGGCCAGCGCCGCGTCCTGCGTGGGATAAGGCCCATCCACCACAATCTTCAATTCCAGCATGGCGGTTTGCTGGATCACATCCTTCACGTGCGAGGGATCGTTCACGCCGGGCAACTGCACCACCAGCTCGTAATCGCCTTGGCCGTAGTCGGCCACTTCCGGCTCGGTAACACCCAGCGCATTGATGCGGCGATAGATGGTCTCCCGCGCCTGGGTAAACGCTTCATTCTTAATGTTGGCGGCTTCGGTCACCCTCATCACCAGTTGGCGCGAGGTGGGATCGCCCGGAACCTGTTCCAACGTCCAGCCGGAAAACCCGTCGCGCACGATCGCATCCACGTCGCCCGAATGCTGCTGCGGCACACCCTTGATCAGGATGTGCGTCATGTCCGTCTTCTGGATCGCCGCGAAGGGGATGTTCTTGGTGCGCAGGTCGTCCTGCATGCGTTGCAGCGCCAGGTCTGTGGTAACGTTCAAGGCATCATTCACTTGAACCTGCAGCACCAGGTGCGTTCCACCCGCGAGGTCAAGCCCCAGTTTGATGCGGCCGGCAATGTTCTGCTCGAGCTGCTGCACGTTGGAAGGAAATCCGATGATCCCGAACAGACATGACAAAATTACGATCAGGATCAGGATCGTGCGGTTTCGAATGCTGTGGCTCTTCATCTCTTAATGGTGATACCTTTCAGGAATATTGCCCACAACTACAGAAGCATTCAACGATCAGGAATCAGCTTTCACCAAGAGTTGATTTACCTTTGCGCTCCTGCTCACTGCTGACGACGGAGCGCCGACCGCCGTTCGAACTCACTTCCTCCCGCTCTTCGCGACGGCTTCCGCCTTCTCCGGTTCTTCGCCACGCCTTCCACCGTTGCTGGACGCCTCGGCCTGAAGTCCGGAAATCGAAGAGCGCAGCACTTCCACCTTCACCTGGTTAGCCACCTGCAATTGCACCACGCCATCCCGAAAGCTCACGATGGTGCCTAGCATCCCGCCGCTGGTCACCACCTTGTCGCCGGTCTTGAGCTGGGCCAGCATGGCTTGCGTCTTTTGCCGGTTTTTCGATTGAGGGCGCAGCACGAGAAACCACCAGATCAGGATGATGGGGCCGAAGAGCAGCAGAAAGCCTGTAATTTGTCCGCTGCCGCCGGCATTGGCCGCAGCCAAAAAAATGGGGGGAACCAGGATACATCCCATCTTGCTTTTAACCGCTCACTTGGAATTTGAAATGATTCATCTTGCTCAGCAGAGGAAGAGTGCAGGTGGTGGAAGCTTTCCTTCTCATCTCCGGTTCACGGCGGTCGCGGGCCGGCCCAATCAACTCCAAAGCCTTGCCCTGGAAAGAAATTGCCCGTAGACTCCTGCGCGGATAGCCTGCCTGATTTTGCACATGGTGTCAAGATAAAAGTACAAATTATGGAAGCTGGCTAAGGTCGCCGCGAGCATCTCCCCGGCCACGAAAAGGTGGCGGACGTAACTCCTCGAATAGCGACCGCATACAAAGCATCCGCAGGCAGGGTCCAGCGGTCCTGGGTCGCGCGCATACCGCGCGTTCTTGATCACCACCCGTCCCTCGGATGTGAAGACACAAGCGTTTCGAGCGTTGCGTGTGGGCATGACGCAATCAAACTGATCGATGCCGCGCGCCACTCCCTCCGCCAGGTCCTGTGGTGTTCCCACGCCCATCAGGTAGCGGGGTTGGCTGCCCGGCAGAAGGCCGGCCGCGAACTCGCTCACATCGAATGTGGCGGACTTTGACTCGCCCACCGAAAGCCCTCCCAGCGCGTACCCTTCGAAACCAATCTCCTGAGTGTATCCGGCGCTCTCGCGCCGAAGTTCCGGATCAATCCCACCCTGTACAATCCCATAAAGCCCAGGCATCCCCAAGTCCGGTTCCGGGATTGTCTTTTCACGCCGCGCCAGGAAGTGTGCACGCGCCCGCCGTGCCCATTGCGCGGTCAGCTTCACCGCCCGGCGCGTCGCCTCATGTGACGCCGGATAGGGGACGCACTCGTCCAAAATCATCACAATGTCCGAACCGAAGCCAAGCTGCGTCTCAACCACCCTTTCAGGTGAGAGAAAATGCTTGGAGCCATCCAGGTGTGAGCGGAATTCGTAGCCCTCTTCCGTCACCCGCCCCAGACCCTTCAGGCTCATCACCTGGAAGCCGCCGCTGTCGGTGAGGATGGGCCGCGGCCAGCTTATAAACCGGTGCAGGCCGCCGGCGGCGCGAATCGTCTCTAGGCCCGGCCGCAGGTATAGGTGGTAAGTGTTGGAGAGAATGATCTGCGCCCCGAGCTGCTCAAGTTGCTCCTGCGTCAATGACTTCACGGTCCCTGCCGTACCCACCGGCATGAAGCATGGAGTCTCAATTGTACCGTGGGG
>JBOGKI010000235.1:0-7223 GCA_050745605.1 Terriglobia bacterium
TCCCTTTTCCAAAAGCCGCTTGATGACGTCCTTGGCGCGTACCTCGAGTCTTTCCGAGAGTTCCTTGATGGTGACCCCTTCCGTGACGGTAATCTTCCGCGTGATGGGGACTTCTTCGGGGACCACTGGCTTGGGAAGAGTAAAGGGCGATGGAGTCCGCGAGGGCATTTGCCGGGATGGCATTTGTCCAGAGCGCGGAGCGTAAGGACGGACACCCGCGGCAGGGCCCGCTGCCGGAGCTGCGCCGCCAGCGGGTCTCGCCGTGGGGTGCATGGGACGATGCTCACCGGGACGCCGGCTGGGCGTTCCCCTTCCGGGAACCGGACGCGGCACCGTAACGCCGGGGTAAATCGGTTGGTCAGAAGCAGGGGCTTTCCGGCCGGGCGGGACCATGCGCCCGGACCGCGCGGCCCCTCCGGGCGAAGCAGCAACATGCCCTCGAGCCGGAGATCCTGCCGGAGCGGCAGCGACGGGTCTTGCCGGCGGCGCATCTTCGGTCCTGGCGGGCTGTGCGGCGGCGCCATGAGCAGTGGCTGGCGGCCGATGCGCGACGCCAGGCTTCATGCCAATTGTTTCAGCGGCGCGAAGCCGCGCCAGGCCAGCCCTAGGCGGAGCGGAAACCGGACCGGCTGCCGGTGCAGCAGGCTTCATTGGTCGCAGTGCAGACCCGGGAGCGACGGGGCTCGCTGCGGGCCTCGGCGCAAGCGGCCCGGCAGGGGGAGCGGGCTTGTGAACCGGGGCGACCGCAAGCCTCGCTTCGGCCTTGATCTGTTCAAGCGTCCGGCCAACGACCGGAGAATCATGACGCCCTTCGGCAAACTTGGGGACGGCGGGTTTCTGGACAACGGACCGCGCCGGAGCAGGTTCAGGCGCTGTCGTTGGGACTGGAGCTGGCGCTTCCGGAGCGGGCCGGCTTTCGGGGGCCGTTGGCTCTTCCGCTTCTGGGCCCAGCTCGCGGAAATGGACACGCACCCTTTCCGCGACATCGTCATCGATGGCGCTGGAGTGCGACTTCTTGTCCGTGACCCCGATTTCCAGCAGGTAGTCGAGGACGCTCCTGCTCTTCACCTCAAGCTCCCGGGCCAGATCATTGATGCGAATCTTACTCTTTACCGATTCCAAGTTTCTCCTTCCTCTTGGCAGTGGGTTGAATGCCACCGCGCCTCAACCGCCTCAGTTCAATTTTCTGTCCCTCCTTCGTTGGGAGTTGAGGAATCCGTTGAGTGGTCTTGAGCCGTTTCAGGTTCCTTCGCTTCCCCGCTATTGTAACTCTCTCCGGTCCCGGCTTGAGGCTCGGCGCCCTCAGCGGTCTCCGTCCCGGCGGCAGCTTCCGGGTCATGCCGCGGCGTTTCTTCCTCGGGTTGTTGAGCTTCTTCCCCAGTGGTTTCTGTGTTCACTTCGCCGGCGGCTGCTTCTTTTCCAGCGTCGTCCGCTTGCGCGGCCGGTTCCAAAGCTTGCTCCTCAGCGTCGTCTGGCGCTGCCGATTCACCTTGCTCGAAGTAATCGGTGACCACACCGCGGATGCGCTCGACCGTCTTTTCACCGATGCCCTGAATCTGGGTCAATTCGAGGGGCGTCATCTGGGCAAGTTGCTCAATCGTCTCAATGCCATGATCCCGCAGCTTCTGGAGGGTCTTTTCGCCAAGGCCGTGCAATTCTGAGATGGAGGCGCCGCGCCGCGCCATCGCCGCCATTTGGGATTCTATCTCTTGACGCTTTTCTTCCTCGCTCTTGATGTCAATGTGCCAGGCCAGCAGCTTGGCGGCCAGCCGCACGTTCTGTCCCTTTTTCCCGATGGCCAGAGACAGTTGGGTATCATCCACAATCACTTCGAGCTGCCGTTGCTCCATGTCGAGAATGGAAACGTGATTGATCTTGGCGGGGCTCAGGGCGTTGGCTGCGAAGACCACTGGGTCCTCGTTGTACTCGATGATGTCGATCTTCTCCCCGCGCAGCTCACGGATGATGGATTGCACCCGCATTCCTTTCATGCCGACGCAGGCGCCGACGCAGTCCACATCCGGATCCTTTGAAAACACCGCCACCTTGGTCCGCTCGCCGGCTTCGCGCGCCATGGCGCGGATCACCACCGTCCCGTCATAAATTTCCGGCACTTCCATCTCAAACAGCCTTTGCACCAGCATGGCGTCGGCGCGCGAGACGATCACCTGCGGTCCCCGCGCGGCGCGGTCTACCATGGTGATCACCGCCCGCAAGCGGTCGCCGATCTGATAGTTCTCCAGACGCGACTGTTCCCGCCGGGGCATGCGGGCTTCGGTGCGGCCCAGGTCCACAATCACGTCCGGACCCTCCACCTGCTTCACGGTGCAGTTCACCAACTCACCCACCCGCTGGTTATACTCGGCGAAAACCGTGTCCCGTTCGGCCTCGCGCACTTTCTGGAAGATCACTTGCTTGGCCGTCTGCGCCGCAATCCGTCCCAGCGGCTCGGTGGATTTGGGAATGCGGACTTCCCCCTCGATTTCAATCTCCGGGTCGATTCGGCGCGCCCGGGCGAGGTCAATCTCGTGGTCCGGATCGGCGACTTCCTCCACCACCCTCTTCACGGCGCACACTTCGACAGCCCCGGTGTCCTTGTTGAAATGAGATTCCAGGTTTTCCGTGGTCTTGTAGTATTTGCGCGTCGCTACGAGGATTGCGTCCTCGACCGCAGAAATAATTATCTGCGGGTCGATACCCTTTTCGCGGCTAAGTTGATCTATCGTCTGGTACAGCAGGCTTGTTGTCACTTGCTATCCCTCAAATTCCCGCTTCGCGGCCACCCGGCCCTTTACAGGAAGCTCCGGAATGCGTCTTCAGTTCGCGGCGCAACTGATCAGCGGCGAAGCATGTCCACCGCTTGGCTGGCTTTCCCGCCGCCCGGTTGAGATCGCCTGCCACGCCCAGGCCTACCATTCAACCACCAGCCGAGCTTTCGAAATGTTCTCAAGATCGATCTCCTTCATCCCGGCGTCGCCCGCGTCCAAGCGAACCCGGCCGGAGTCAAATCCTGCGAGACGTCCTTCCCAAACCTTCTGGGCTTCCAGGGGCTCTTTCAAGATGACTCGCGCCCGCCGGCCCGCAAAATGCTCGTAGTCGCTGGCCTTTACCATCTTACGATCCAGCCCCGGTGATGAAACCTCCAGAACATAACTCCCTGGAAACGGGTCTTCCACGTCCAGAATGGCACTCACCTGTTCGCTGACCAACTTGCAATCTTCGTGCGAAATTCCCTGCGGCTTGTCGATGTAGATGCGAAGCAGCGGATTGCTTTTCCCGCCCTTCAGCTCAACATCGACGAGGATTAACCCTTCCGAGGTGACCACTCGCTCGGCGATGGCCCAGATCTTCTCAAAATCAACGATCATGACACCAGTTGGGCTTTGGATTGCGCCGGGTCACCGGCGAAGAGCGGGTCCCACCCCAAAAATTCGCCTCAACAAAAAAGTGGGCTTTCGCCCACTTGTCATTTCGCCACTTTCAGTATAACTTTTGTTCCCATCCGATGCAAGGAGCATCGGGCCGGGAGGAATACAGGCCGCCAACGGCGATTGGCGTCGCAAGCTTTTCTAAAGATTGAGGTTCGGCGGCGCGGTCGCGGGGAGTCGCCGCCTCACGCCCTCGCTTGTTCCGCCGCCCGCCGCTGGAAAATCTCAATGTAGACGTTTACCAATGAAACCGCCGCCGGCGTGATACCGGGAATACGGGAGGCCTGACCCAGCGTGACCGGACGCACCTTGGTGAGCTTTTCCACGACTTCCCGCGACAGGCCCGAAACCTTGCCATAATCAAACCAGTCGGGTATTCGTCTGGCCTCCGCGCGCTTCATCCGTTCGATCTGCCGCTCCTGCTGGGCAAGATAACCTTGGTATTTGAAGTCCGTCTCAATCCGCCGGGTTTCCTCGCGCGCAAACAGGTTCTGGCCTCCGCTTCCGGTCGATCCGCCAAGCGATTGCAGGCCGCAGCCATGCAAAGCCTCATTCACCCATTCCGTCAAATCCTCCATCGTGACTTCCTGCCGTTTCAAAAGCTGCGCGCCGGTGAGAGGAGCAGGGCCGGTAAATTGGCCGTCCGCAAACAGGCCGAGTTTCGAATACACGGCCGAACCCGCCCGCGAGCCCGGATCAAGCCGTGTTTCAAACAAGAATTTCGCAGCCTCTGTAATCCGTTGCTTCTTTTCAAGAAAAGCCCCGTAATCTACGTCTCGAATGGTTCCCGCCCGGTGGCCGAGGGGTGTCAGCCGCTCATCGGCATTATCAATGCGCAAGTGCAGGCGGAATTCGGCGCGGGAGGTGAACATGCGGTAGGGTTCATCAGCGCCTTTGCTCACCAGATCGTCAATCAGGATTCCCGTGTAACCGCGGGCGCGCTCAATCGTCACCGGCTCCCGGCCCTGCGCCCGCATGCCAGCATTGATTCCCGCCATAATGCCCTGGCACGCTGCTTCTTCATAGCCCGTGGTTCCATTGATCTGCCCGGCCAGGAACAGGTTTTCAATCTTCTTGGATTCAAGCGAGGGATGCAGTTCCGTTGGCTGCACCATATCGTATTCAATGGCATAACCAGGCCGAATCATATCTGCATTTTCGAGGCCGGGAATCGACCGCACCATGGCCCACTGCACATCAATAGGCATGGAGGTAGACATACCGTTCACGTAAATCTCGTTGGTGTCCAGTCCTTCGGGTTCCAGGAAAAGCTGGTGGTGAGGCTTATCCGGAAACTTAACAATCTTGTCTTCAATCGAGGGACAGTAGCGCGGTCCGCGGCTCTGAATCTGACCCGAATAAAGTGGCGAGCGCGCCAGATTCTGCCGGATGGCGCTGTGCGTGTCCTCTGTTGTATAAGCGATCCAGCATACGGTTTGGGGTTGAGCGATCTGTCGCGTGCGGAAACTGAACGGCGTCGGCACCGGATCGCCCGCTTGCTCCTGAAACTGCGAGAAGTCGATAGTGCGCGCGTCGAGCCGCGGCGGGGTTCCAGTCTTCAGCCGTCCGGTTTCAAATCCCAGCCGCCGCAGAGCCTCGCCCAGCATCACCGCAGGAGCTTCACCCGAGCGGCCCGCGGGATAAGTCTGTTCGCCGCAGTGAATCAGGCCATTCAGGAACGTTCCGGTGGTCACAATCACCGCCTCCGCTTCCACCGCGCGGCCATCGCGCAGGCGGATGCCCCGTACCCGGCGGCGCCCCGTGCTCGCCCGCGGAGTGGGCGGCAAATCCTCCAGAACCAGGTCAATTACTTCCGCCTGCTTGATGCGCAGGTTCGGCTCTGATTCCAGCACTTGGCGCATGCGCATGCGATAAAGCTTCTTGTCCGCTTGGGCGCGCGGCGACCACACGGCGGGTCCACGGCTGGTATTCAGCAATCGAAACTGAATGCCCACGGCGTCAATCACCTCGCCCATCACCCCGCCCAGCGCATCCACTTCCCGCACCAGATGGCCTTTGGCAATGCCACCGATGGCAGGATTACAAGACATCTGCGCGATCAGGTCCAGATTCATGGTGTAAAGCGCGGTCTTCAGCCCCATGCGGGCGGGAGCCATGGCCGCTTCGCACCCGGCATGTCCCGCGCCCACCACCACCACGTCGTATTTTTCGGTAAAGCTTGCGGTTGTCATCTTCGAACCCAACGGCAAGTCGGCCCTTCCATTGTAACAGAGCTTTGTAAGTCCGCGACGCGCCCCAACTGTACTGCCGATTGCGGCCCGCGTATTTCTCCGCTCATCGAGCGGCGCTACCGCAAAGCAGAGCCTCAGAAAAATCAGCATTGACAAACAACCGGCACTGCCGATACCTTATCGCCCTCAATGAGAATACTGGTAATCGGATCAGGGGGGCGCGAACACGCTCTTACCTGGAAACTTCGAGAGAGCCAATTGATGGAAGAGATCTACTGCGCGCCGGGAAATGCCGGCATCGCGCAGGAGGGCGAATGCCTACCCGTTGATGTCACCAACCCACAGTCCATCCTTTCGGTCGCCTATCATCTGCGCGCAGATTTAACGGTCATCGGCCCGGAAGCGCCACTCGCAGCGGGCGTGGTGGACGAATTCCAGCGGGCCGGCCTTCCCATTATTGGACCCACGCGCGCCGCGGCACAGCTTGAATCCAGCAAAATCTTCGCCAAGCAATTCATGGAGCGGCATCAGATTCCGACTGCCGCGTTCAGAGTCGCGGAAAGTTTCGAGGACGCGATCCGGGCTCTGGAAAGTTTCGGCCTTCCCGTGGTCATCAAGGCGGATGGCCTGGCCGCGGGCAAAGGCGTGGTGGTAGCGAAGACCCGGGAAGAGGCCGCGAAGACGCTGGATGAATTCATGTGCCGACAGACATTGGGCCGCGCCGGAGAGAAAGTGGTGATTGAGGAGGCGCTGCAGGGCGAGGAAATGTCGTTCATCATCCTCACAGATGGCCGCGCCGTCATTCCGCTGGCTCCCACCGAGGACCATAAGACCCTCTATGAGAACTCCGAAGGTCCGAATACCGGCGGCATGGGAGCTTACAGCCACGATTTGATTCTGCCCGAAGCTCTTCGCCAGATCATCCGGCGGACCATCGTGCAGCCGACCCTGGCAGGTCTCGCCGCGGATTCTTTGCCCTATCAAGGGTTTCTCTATTTTGGGCTCATGGTGACGGCGGACGGTCCCAAGTTGCTGGAATACAACGTGCGGCTGGGCGATCCGGAAACACAGCCCATCATGATGCGCCTGCGCTCGGACCTGGTGGAGTTGCTGATGGCGGCGCGCGACGGCCGGCTGGCGGCGCTCGAGGCTCACTGGAGTCCGAATCCGGCGGTGTGCGTGGTGCTGACCTCCAAGGGATACCCGGGCAATCCCGAGACGGGCAAAGCCATCACTGGTTACGAAGCCGCAGAAGCGATGATGGGCGTTAAACTGTTCCATGCCGGTACCGCTATGCGGGATCATCAACTGGTCACAATCGGTGGGCGCGTGTTGGGCGTGACGGCCTGCTCGGAGGACTTGCCCTCCGCTATCGAGCGTGCGTATGCAGGCGTGGGCAAGATCCATTTTGAGGACATGCATTACCGCAAGGACATCGGCCTGCGCGGCTTGCATCGTCTCGCTTCCCTGCCGCGCGGAAGTGAAGCTTCGCCCGATGACCGTCCCCGAGTGTAAACTCGAAAGCGGTCAGTCATCAGAAGGCGCGAAATAATTCAAATCCGTCTCGCTGAGCCGATTCGCTCCTCTTCGAATCGCTCTGAGC
>JBOGKI010000236.1:0-7219 GCA_050745605.1 Terriglobia bacterium
GGTGAGCTCCGCCTGAAAGCTTCGAGCATCCTCTTCGGTCCGAAAATAGCCGCCCTCGATGCCCCATTCAGAAATGGTGTCTGCCACCCGGCTCACCAACTGCTTGACGCTGGATTCCCGCTCTTCCGTCCCGATCTTGCCGTGAAAGTACTTGGAGGCCACGATATTGGTGGCGGTCATCGACCATTCCTTGGGGACCTCGACGTCGCGTTGCTCGAAAATCGTCTTTCCCTTTTCGTTCTGGATGGAGGCCGTGCGCATCTCCCACTCAATTTCGTCGAAAGGATGCACACCAGGTCGCGTGAACAGGCGCTTGAAAGTCAACCCGCGCTGGACGGCGGGCGCTGCGGCTGTTGACACACTGCTTAATGTCGTTGTAGTACCTTCGAATTCGCTCATGTGGCCTCCGAAATCGAATATTTAAGCGCGCGAAATCGGCATAGGAGCACGGGCATTGCCCGGCATTCAGGTTTGGCGCGCGATGGTGCTGAAGGTCCGCTTCATGTCCGGAGAAGTGGCCTGGTTACTGTCCCAAGCCTTCCGATCTAGTGGAGAGGAGATCACGATCTTCACGCCGCGACCGTCGGATTCAGCCCCCTACAACATCCGGACGCGGGATCTGGGAATCGGCCCTTGCATTCTCTGCAACCCTACCGAGCCGAGAGCCCACTAACCTTGCCGTCAGGCAATTTAGCGCCGCAGATGGTGCTTGTCAAGGGAAAACTACTAGGGGTTGTGTTTTTTTGATGATTCAACGCTAGATATAGATAGAGACGCAGTTAGCACTCCAACCTTTCTTTGGGGCCGCTCGCGAGCCGGCCGGGATCAGGAGATAAACTGGCGCAATCGCGCAGAATGACTATTGGCATCGCCCCCGGGCGAGCATAAGACCCGCCTGCAAAGTACAGGTGGAACGAAGTTCTCATGGCGATTCGAATAGCGGCTTAACTGTCGTGGATTCAAGGAAGGCGATTGGGGAGTGAGTGTGGACTTCAGCTTGGCAATTGAACTCGGAGGTTGCACTTGCTCAGGGCCTTGATCATCTGAGTTTCAGTCGATTCCCGGTTCCAGCCTCGCACCGCGGAAATCTCATCCACCAGCAGTTGCCAGGCGCGGTCCAGCATTTTCTTTTCCCGGAAGGAGAGGGGCTTTTCCTGGCTGAGGGAAAGGAGGGCTTTCAGAACCTCGGCCACTTGCAGCAGCGAACCGCTGCGCATTTTGTCAGAATTTTCCTTGAATCGTCCCTTCCAGTCCTGGGGAGGGTTGATACCTCCGTTATTCAAATAATCCAACACTGCGCCGATTTCCCGGCCGCTGGCGACCCGGCGCAGGCCCACGTTGGTGACGTTGGTCATGGGCACCATCACCCGCATCCCGTTGGAACCCAGCTTAAGCATGTAAAAAAGCTCGGCCTGCCCGGTCAGATTACGGCGGGATATCTGCTCCACCACCCCCACGCCCTGATTGGGATAGACAACCTTATCACCGACGCGGAAATCCACGGCCACCCCCAAAGCAAAGATGTGAAACTGGATACATCTAAGGATAGCTCCCGCCTGCCAGGATGTCAATGAATTAACAACCGTCCGGCCGGACGGGTGACTGAGGACTGCCCACGTTTCTAGCGGCCGTGCCGATGGATGCGAAGGGGAGCGTCGGGCGCAAACCTCTCTTAGGCGGCGCCAATGTCACCCTCTTTCGCAAACCTTAGCAATTCAGTTAGAATGCCGGAAAGGATTCACCGGGAGGTGACTCGTGAAGTCAAAGATTGCTGGATTGGGCGTGATGCTGGCCAGTCTCCTGCTGATGACGGGCATGGCGCAAGGCGCAGTGAAGACGGAGACGGTAACTTACAAAAGCGGCAATGAACCGGTGAAAGGCTTTCTGGCGCTGCCTGGAACGCCGGGCAAGCATCCGGGGATCGTGGTGATCCATGAATGGTGGGGACTCACTCCCTGGGTGAAAGAACAGGCGGAGAAATTCGCGGCTCGTGGCTACGTGGCGTTGGCCGTTGATCTGTATCGTGGCAAGAGCACGGACGATCCCATGGTTGCGCATGAACTGGCGCGAGGACTTCCGCAGGACCGGGCCATCCGCGACCTGAAGGCCGGGTTCGACTATCTGGCGTCCAGGTCGGACGTGATTCCTCAGAAGATTGGATCGGTGGGTTGGTGCATGGGTGGGGGATGGTCGCTGAACCTTGCGGAAAATGAACCGTCGCTCGCTGCCTGTGCTGTGAATTACGGCGCGCTGCCCACCGATGCTGATAACATTGCGCGCATTCACGCTCCAGTGCTTGGCAACTTCGGCGCGCTCGACCGGGGCATTCCACCGCCGGCGGTGGCAGCCTTCGTCAAGGCCATGAAGGCGCAAGGCAAGCAGGTGGATGCCAAGGTTTACCCGGATTGTGGTCACGCTTTTGAAAATCCCAACAACAAAAAGGGCTACCGTGCGGCGTCGGCGCAGGATGCCTGGAATCGCATGCTTGCATTCTTTCAACGGACGCTGAGTCATGCGGCGATGCAATAGCGAGGGTGCATCCGAAGCCAGACGTCAGCACGTAGCTGGCGAAAGGTTTGGTAGTGGTGCAGTTTCGTTTTGTAGCGGCGGTGTCCCAACCGACGTCATGGATCGTACGGAGGTTCGACCCCGAGGACAGGGCCGCTACAGCAAACTGTGCCACCACCGAAGGTTTTGCGAGGGTTCAATGGCTTAGAATCGGGGGCATGGCCCGACGGCGGCGCCGGGTTTCGAGCGCAAAAAATCATGGTGCGGAAGGGGGGACTCGAACCCCCATGGTCTTGCGACCGTCAGCCCCTCAAGCTGGTGCGTCTGCCAATTTCGCCACTTCCGCGTGGAGCAAGCTCATCAAAAGTCATGCTGAGGGCGCCATTCAAAGCTCACCACGTCAACGCCACGCCTGGCTTTCAGGCCCCACAGCGACACCGCCCTAAATCACGCCAGCCTATTTCTGGAACGGATTCGTAGGCAGCGGCGGCGGCTTCACCGGAGCTCTCGCCGGAGTCTTGGCAGGCGCCGATTGCTTCGTGGTATTCTCCAGCACCGATCCGCTGCGGCTCTGTGATGCCCAGACGGAAAGCGTAATGGAGGTCGCCATGAAGATGGCGCCCAGAACCCAGGTCGACTTGGCGAGTGTCGAAACGGTTCCTCGAGGTCCAAAGGCCGCCTGGCTTACGCCGCCGAATGCCGCAGTGATGTCCACGTTCTCGCCGCCCTGGATCATCACCATCAGAATTACCAGGATACCGACGAGAATATGAAGCACGAGTATGGCTGTTTCCATGAAACCCTTTCCGCAAAATTCTTCCGGCAAGCCCCGGCGGCTTACTGATAGTTGATGATGCCTAGGAACGAATCCACGTTCAGGCTTGCACCACCCACCAGCGCGCCATCAATGTTCGGCTGGGCCATCAGGCCGCGGACATTTTCAGGCTTCACGCTTCCGCCGTAAAGAATGCGAACCTCGCTGGCAGGCAATTCACCGAACTGCTGCGCTGCAAGGTGTCGAATGAAAGCGTGGCTTTCTCCGGCGATTTCCGGCGTGGCCGTGCGGCCCGTACCAATGGCCCACACCGGTTCATAGGCTACCATGATACGAGAAAACTCCTGGGCGGTCAACCCAGCAAAGCCCCCGGCAAATTGCCGGGAGAGAACCAGGTTGGTGCTTCCTTGCTCACGCTCCGCCAGGGTCTCACCGATGCAAACAATCGGGGTCAATCCTGAAGACAGCGCGGCCTTGAGTTTGCGGTTGACGGATTCGTCGGTTTCACCACAGTCCTGGCGGCGCTCTGAATGGCCAATGATCACATCGCTGCAGCCCGCATCCACCAGCATGGGCGCTGAAATGTCACCAGTGTGCGCGCCCTCACGATCCCAGTGAACATCCTGTGCCGCCACTTCGATATTGCTGCCGCGCGCCGCATCCGCCACCGCTCGCAATGCCGTGAACGGCGGCGCCACCACAATGCCGCAGTGATTGACGTTCGAAACCAGCGAGCGCAGTTGCTTGACGAAGTCAACCGCCTCGGCGATGGTCTTGTACATTTTCCAATTTCCGGCGATGACAGGACGACGCATGACACCTCCAGGAGATCAGTAAGCAGACGGTAGAAGGCAGAAAGCAGTAGGTAGTCGGCAGTAAGCAAGCACGCCTACCGGCCTCCGTCCCCAATTTTCTCGGGTATCGAGTTGAGATTCCATTTGACCGTCTCGGGTACGGCATCCATACTGCCCAACCTGCCGGCTGCGACCTGCACGCTCTGGTTCGTCCGGTCCCGGAACAAAAAGCAGTAAGCAGTAAGCAGTGGGCAGTAAGCAGCCAATAGATCACGACGGCGTGAATTTTTCTGGGTTGGCAATCATCGCGCTCAGCATCCTGCCTACTTCCTCGTATCCTGCAACCAATTGCTTATGCCGCTCGGGTGATAGGTATCCGCAGTCTTGCGCGAAGTCGAGCCAGACCTGAGTTTCGGTAGCTTCCGCGTCTGAATCGGCCAATTTGCTGGCGAACATGCTTGGGTACTGACGCTTGCGATAGCCCTCAGCGATGTTAGCGGCTACACTTCTGGACGACCGACGAATCTGGTTGGTCAACGAGTATCGTTCTTCGAGCGGAAACGACTTCGATTCCCTGAAAATCCCCATCGCCAGCCTGTAAGCCATCTGATAGACCTTCAGGTCTCTATGCCCGCGAAGCATCATGATTTCCTGGCCGAGGTTGGGTTTGCTTGTATGACGATCTTGTTGCTTCCGCAACCAGAGCACGTCCCTTGGCAACGCCTAAACTCACTCGTTAATCCTAGCGGCTTCGTTGCCTGCTGGGCCTGCTGCCTTCTCTCGAGTCCCACACACCTAGCGATGCAGTCGTCACAGTATGGAGAGCCTCTGTGCTGCCTCAGAAACCCCGCTATTTTTTCGGGAGCCGTCTCGCTCATAGTCGTTTCATCCCGGTTACTACCTGATGCCATCTACCTGTCGCCAACGACCCAGGACGGCAACACGTTGTCTGGGGGTTACCATCCGTCTGCTCTGCTTACTGCCCACCGCTTTCTGCCTACTTTTTCGTCAGGGCTTCCACCCCCGGCAGCTTTAATCCCGACAGGAACTCGAGCGACGCGCCGCCGCCCGTGGAGATGTGGGACATTTTGGACGCCAGGCCAGCCTTGTGGACCGCAGCCACCGAATCCCCGCCGCCCACAATAGAAACGGCCTGGGATTCTGCGACGGCGCGGGCAATCGCCAGGGTTCCAGCAGCGAACTGATCCATTTCAAACACCCCCATCGGACCGTTCCAGACGATGGTTTTCGCTTGGCGGATCTCATCCGCATAAGCGGCGCGAGTGGCGGGCCCAATGTCCATTCCCAACTGGTCGGCAGGAATTTCTCTGCCCTGCACCACTTCGGCTTTTGCGGAGGCGTCGAATCGATTGGCCACGACATGATCAACCGGGAGCAGGATTTTCACGTTTTGATTTTTGGCAGTTTGAAGGATTTCGCTAGCCGCTGTGATCTTGTCCTCCTCGACCCTCGACTTTCCCACCAGCACTCCCTCCGCCTTCAGAAAGGTATACGCCATGGCGCCGCCAATCAGGATCGTATCGGCGCGTTTGATGAAGTTTTCAAGCAGGTCGATCTTGTCTGAAACCTTCGCCCCGCCCACGATGGCGACGTAAGGCTTGGCGGGGTTTTCCACGGCCTTGCCCAGATACTCCAGCTCTTTTTCCATTAGCAGGCCGGCGGCCGCGGGGTGAAGAAAACGGGTTATGGCTTCGGTAGAAGCATGGCCCCGGTGCGCCGTGCCGAATGCGTCATTCACATAGACTTCGGCCAAAGCCGCAAGCGCCTTGGCAAATTCCGCGTCGTTCTTCTCCTCTTCGGGATGGAAACGAAGATTTTCAAGCAGCAGAACCTGGCCATCCTGAAGCCCCTTTGCCGCCTTTTCAGTTTCAGGCCCGATGCAGTCCGGCGCGAAGCTCACTGGCTTGCCAAGGAGCTCCTGGAGCCCGGCCGCGACCGGTTTCAGGCTCATCTTTGGATTGGGCTTGCCCTTGGGCCGGCCCAGATGCGAGGCAAGAATCAGTCTCGCGCCATGCTGAAGCGCAAACTGAATCGTAGGCAGCGAAGCGCGGATGCGCGTGTCATCCGTGATGTTGCCCGCGTCATCCAGCGGCACGTTGAAATCAACGCGCATGAAGACGCGCCGGCCCTTCAGATCAATATCACGTATGGAAAGTTTTGGCACGTTACCTCCAGTTTCGTGGGCAGCAGCCGAAAAGAAGAGAAAATGGGCGCGAACCGGTGACGTGCCTACGCGGTTTGGCGATGATTCCCACCGGAGGA
This sequence comes from Terriglobia bacterium, assembly GCA_050745605.1. Taxonomy (GTDB): domain Bacteria; phylum Acidobacteriota; class Terriglobia; order UBA7540; family UBA7540; genus CALCEB01. The sequence continues at coordinate 6,361 of JBOGKI010000236.1, forward strand.
CAAAAAGCCGCATACCTCAAAACCCGGTCTGCACTACCCAGGCGGCTTACTGCCTTCTGCTTTCTACAGGCTTTTGGCTATGAACTTTGCCAGGTCGCGCACCCGGCAGGAGTATCCCCACTCGTTGTCATACCAGGCCGTCACTTTGACGCAGTTTCCGCCAATGACCTTGGTAAATGGCGCATCCACGATCGAGGAGTTCGAGTTGCCGCGGAAATCAATCGAAACCAGTTCCTCCGTAGAATATTGCAGGATGCCTTGCATCGGGCCCTCGGCTGCGCTCTTCAGCGCGCCCAGCACTTCCTCAGTAGTGGTGGGTTTTTCAACGAAGGCGGTGAGATCCACAATGGAGACGTCCGGCGTCGGAACGCGCAGAGCGTAGCCGTCGAGTTTACCGGTCAGCTCAGGAACCACCAATCCCAAGGCTTTGGCGGCTCCAGTAGACGTGGGAATAATGGAAACGGCCGCGGCACGCGCGCGCCGCAGGTCCTTGTGGGGCAGGTCGAGAATGCGCTGGTCGTTGGTGTAAGAATGAACCGTGGTCATGGCGCCGCACTTGATGTGGAATGTATCGTTGATAACCTTGGCCACGGGCGCGAGACAGTTGGTGGTGCAAGAGGCATTGGAGATGATGTTGTGTTTCGCCGGATCATACTTCTGCTCGTTCACGCCGAGCACAATGGTGATGTCCTCGCCTTTGGCAGGCGCGGAGATGATGACCTTCTTCACCGTACCGCGCAGGTGCTTCTTGGCGTCCTCGGCCTTGGTAAAAAGACCGGTGGATTCCACCACGATCTGGGCGCCCGTCGAGGGCCAATCAATCTGCGCGGGATCCTTCTCCTTAAAAACCCGGATCTTC
>JBOGKI010000237.1:0-7204 GCA_050745605.1 Terriglobia bacterium
GTTTCATCCTGAGGTTCGCCATACGGACCGCGGAGTGGAGATCCTTCGCAATTTTGTCTTCGAAATTTGCGGTGTCAAACCGAACTGGTTTCCGGCCTCATTCATCGAAAGAACCGTCGAGCAGGTTTGTGAACAAGTAGGCGGCGAACGGGCCTTGTGCGCGATCTCCGGGGGAGTTGACTCGTCGGTGGCCGCTACGCTGGTGGCCAAAGCCATTGGCGAGCGGCTGGTATGCGTCTTCGTGGACAATGGCTTGTTGCGGCAGGATGAGTTTGGGAAGGTGGCGGAAATGCTACGCCGCCAGGCTCACCTGAACATCCGCGCCATCGACCGGTCTGAGCGCTTCCTCACGCGGCTTCGTGGTGTGACCGATCCCGAAAAGAAGAGGAAGATCATTGGCGAGGAGTTCATCCGGGTGTTTGAGGAGGAGGCTCGGGAGCTGGGTGATATCCGATTTCTGGTTCAGGGCACGCTTTATCCGGATGTCATCGAGTCAGTTTCTGTCAAGGGACCTGCGGCCACCATCAAGAGCCACCATAACGTCGGCGGTCTGCCCCCTGATCTGAACTTTAAGTTGATTGAGCCACTGCGGGAGCTCTTTAAGGACGAGGTTCGAGCGGTTGGGCGGGAGTTGGGCCTGGCTGAGGAATTCATCAATCGCCAACCCTTCCCGGGCCCAGGGCTTGCGGTACGGGTCCTGGGGGAAATCACCGGAGACCGCCTACGGATGGTCCGCGAGGCCGATGCCATTGTGGTTGAGGAAGTCCGGCAAGCCGGCCTTTATACGAGCCTCTGGCAATCCTTCGCGGTGCTGCTTCCGGTGATGAGTGTAGGTGTGATGGGCGACGCCCGGAGTTATGCCAATACCATTGCCGTGAGGGCGGTTGAATCCGAGGACGGAATGACGGCGGACTGGGCTAGGCTGCCCAGTGATCTACTGTCGAGGATTGCCACGCGAGTGGTGAACGAGGTGAGGGGTGTAAACCGGGTGGTACTGGACATAACGTCGAAGCCGCCGGGGACAATTGAATGGGAGTAGGGACACCAATGCGGCTGCGGGAAAGGCTCAACAACCGCGTACCCGAAACCATCCAAAGGAGTTACCGACTGGCTAATTTTTGCGCCATGTACAGCAGCAATTGGCGGTCCTTCTCTTCGATCTTGTCAAGAACGCGCTTGACCTTCTCGAAGAACCGCACTTGCTTTTCCTGCTCTTCGCTGAGGACCAATTCCTCAGACGTCTGACGACTGCTCAGATTGGGCAGGGCCGGTGGGTCATCACCCTCATAGAAAAGCTGATAAAGTGGGACTTCCAATGCTGCCGCAAGCCTCTCCAACGTTTCGAGAGATGGAACGGTATGGCCGTTCTCGACGCGGGAGATATAGCAGCGCAGCAACCCCGTACGCTTTTCTATGTCACCTTGGGACAGATTTAACTCTTCACGTAACTTGCGAAGCCGACGTCCAATGATCATGTAGCTATCATGTCATAACGTCCAAAGTTAGTCAACTAAAAAATAGGGTAATGCTGAGATCGAGTAACATGGCCCCTGCACGATAACCTGTAACCCCTTGGTGCGGTGCTCCGTCTCTATGTGTGGGACGAATGACAATGGATGGTGGATGGCAAGTCCCGGACAAGAAGAGCAGGAAGTTGAGTGGATCAAGAGGGCGCAACGAGGAGACCGTGAAGCCTTTGGTCTGCTTGTCCACAAGCACCAGAGGCGGGTTTTTTCCTTGGTCTTTAACTTGGTCCGGCGCCCGGACGAGGTTGAGGACCTGGCGCAAGAGGTTTTCATTAAGGCATACCGCGGCATCCGGTCTTACAACTTCAGGGCTTCCTTTGCCGCCTGGATTTCGCGGATCGCCGCCAACCACTGCTACGATTACTTGCGGCGGGAGCGATCCTCAAAGGTCAGCTATTACTGGCAGATTTCCGAAGAAGCGCAACACGCCATTGAAGCCCACGCCGGGGTTAAGGAACAGGAAAATCTTGAAGAACAGAGGGCGGCTCGGGAGTTAGCCGGAAGATTGCTGGAGCGAGCTCCGGCGGAGGACCGGGTGGTCCTGACCTTGAAGGAAATCGAAGGAAGACCCATCGACGAAATTGCCGGAATTTTGAACTTGAACCCTAGCACGGTTAAAGTCCGTTTGCATCGCGCCCGCAAGCGGATGCTCGAAGACCTGCAGCGTTGGCGCAAAAGGAGTGGCCATGCAATGTGACCAAGTCCGCCAGGCTCTTGAAGAGGGCGGAGAAGCTTATCCGGTCCCGGTGATGGATCATCTTCGCCAGTGCCCGGGGTGTGCCGTGTATGAGCGCGATTGGCGTTGGGTCCGTGCGGGGATGCTGGCACTGGCCCGGGAAACGGCACCCCAGCCCTCGCTAGGCTTTTCCACGCGGTTGGTCCGGCGGCTGGAGGAAGGTTTTCTTCCCTTGCGTCTTGGGGGTGAGTTCTTCGAGACGGCGGGCCGGCGAGTCGTCTATTTCACGCTCTTGCTGGCGACGGTGCTGCTTCTGGCGATGGCTCTGCCGTCCTCGGGCCCGTTACGTGGGAGGCCGGCCGCGGATGTTTCCTGGCCGCAGCCGGAAGTCGTAGCGACGCGGGATTACCCGATTCCGCCGAGCGAATTACCGGGCGCTGGCTTTTCGCGGGTGTCCGAATCTGAAGTCTCCAGCGGTCAAAAATAAATGCTGACCCGGCGAGTTTACGTTTATTTCGTGCTGACGTTCCTTCTCGGCATCGTCTGTGGCGGCGTGGGACTCTATTATTATGCATGGTCGAGCGGTCACTGGCACAACAAGTTCAGCGAGCAGACGGTGATCAAGAGCCTGTCTCATGATCTTCGTCTCAATGCCGCTCAGGTTCAGCAGCTTCGATCGATTATGGACGTCGCCGACCAGAAGTACGATGCTCTTCACAAACAGGTTGAGCCTCAGTTTGCAGCTCTGCACAAGGAGACACAAGAAAGGATCCGTCAGATCCTGACGCCCGGACAGGTCTTGAAATTCAATGACATGATCCGGCGATACGAAGAGAAGAGGAAAAAGTCGAAATAGCTTCATTCACCACAGGGCCGCCCCGGCAAAACTCAGAAATCTTGGACCGCATCAGACCGCCGAGAGAGGCTGGTTGAACATGGTAGAAAACGCATCCAACCCCCGAAAGAAAAAAATCCTCGCTCTTTCCGTCATCGCGCTCGTGCTTTTGGTGACGATCGGCATGGTGATAGATTCCAAATCCAAGGATCCTAAGTATCTGACGGCTACGGTACGCCGTGGCAATATTACGGCCGTGGTTCAGGCGACCGGGACCATTAATGCTCTCACCACCGTTCCGGTGGGCTCGGATGTTTCCGGGACTGTGAAATACGTGTTTGCCGATTTCAATACGCGTGTCCGGGCCGGTCAGGTCCTGGCGCAGCTTGACCCGACGAACTACGAAGCCCAGGTCATCGAAGCTCGCGGTAATCTGGAGAACGCCCAAGCCAACGTGCAAAACCTGCAGGCTAGTATGGTGGCACAGGATGCCGCCATCCAGACGAACCAGGCTAACCTGGCGCGCCTCCAGGCCGCGCTGAAATACGCACAGGTGAATGAGAAGCGCATTGTCGATCTCGCCGACCAGCAAATCGTCTCCAAGGACCAGAGCGACCTGGCGGTTTCCACACTGGATCAGTCGATGGCGCAGGTACGGGCCCAGGAAGCGCAGACGACCCAATCCGTCGCCCAGTTGAACCAGACGAAAGCGCAGCTTGCGCAGTCGCGAGCGCAGGTGATGGTGATGACCGGCGCCCTGAAGCAGGCGGAAAAGAATCTCGCCGATGCGACGATAATTTCGCCGATCGACGGCACGATTGTGGCGCGCAACATCGACGTAGGCCAGTCAGTAGCCGCCAGCTTCCAGGCGCCGAACGTATTCACTATTGCTCAGGACCTTGGCCACATGCAGGTGGATACGGCCACCGACGAATCCGACACCGGGAACATCAAGATCGGCTCGGAGGCGGCGTTCCAGGTGGACGCTTTCCCGACCGAGACTTTCCGCGGCCGGGTCAGCGCCATCCGCCTGAATGCCACCACGGTTCAGAATGTCGTCACCTATGACACCGTGGTCAATTTCGAAAATCCGGACGAAAAGCTGCTCCCCGGCGAGACCGCCTATGTAACCATTCCGACCGGTGAAGCCAAGAACACGTTGATGATTCCGAACGCGGCGCTGCGGTTTACGCCCACGCTGTCTCCACAACAATTGCAGGGCCTTTACCGCGAATACAAGATACCGCACTCGGCGGCGGCGCCACACCTGGGCGGCGCGCAGGTGGTCTGGAAGCTCGGTCCCAACAAGAAGCTGATCCCGGTCGCGGTTAAGGTGGGCATCACGGATTACAGCAACACTCAGTTGCTTTCCAGCGGCCTGGAACAAGGAGATACGCTGGTAACCGGAGAAGAGCTTTCCGGGTCGGGCCAGTTTAGCAATGCAGTTCCGGGTGGCCCGAGGTTTGGCGGGCCGCACCACCACTGAGAAACGGCGAAGCCAGCGGCAAGGCATGATCGCGGGGCCGAAGCTTTCGCCTTGGCGCCGTCGGGAGTTCCCAGAATGGCTGAAGAGTTAGCACAATCCGATCTGGCAACGGAAAACCGCCCCGAAACCGGCACTCCGATGATCCAAGTGGAGAATCTCCACAAAACTTACAATCTGGGCGAGGTGCAAGTCCACGCTCTCCGCGGAGTTTCTTTGACAGTTCATCCCGGCGAATTCGTGGCCATCATGGGAGCATCGGGGTCCGGGAAGTCAACTCTCATGAACTTGTTGGGTTGTCTGGACCGCCCCACGCGCGGCCGGTATCTGCTGGAAGGACAGGACGTCTCTGAACTCACCAAGGTGGCGCTTGCCAAGATTCGGAACCGCCGGATTGGCTTTGTGTTCCAGGGCTTCAACCTGTTGCCCCGAACCCCGGCTGTGGAGAATGTCGAATTACCCCTCATCTATTCTTCCATTCCTCACGCCGAGCGGGTGGAACGCGCCATGTCGTCGCTCCGTTCGGTTGGCCTGGAGGGACGCGAGAGCCATCATCCTTCGCAGCTCTCTGGGGGCCAACAGCAACGCGTCGCTATTGCCCGGGCTTTGGTGAACAATCCCTCGATTCTGGTTGCCGACGAACCCACCGGGAACCTCGACAGCCGGACTGGCGTCGAGATCATGGAGATTTTCCAAAGGTTGAACGAGGAGAAAGGCATCACCATTCTTCTCGTGACGCATGAATCGGACATCGCCCGCTTCGCTAAACGCATCGTGTTGTTCCGCGACGGGAAAATCCGCCGCGACAGCCTGGTGGAGGACCGTATCAGCGCCCGCGAGGTGCTGCTTTCTATGCCGGTCGCCGGCGAAGATGATGAAGAGGCTGATGGAGAGGAAGCCTGATGGATTACAGCGCCGTCTTTCGCGTGGCTCTGAGGGCGCTCGCCCGCAATAAGATGCGGACCGCCTTGACCATGCTCGGCATCGTCATCGGCGTGGGCGCCGTGATTTGCACCGTCGCCATCGGTGAAGGCGCCTCAAACCAGGTGCAGGACCAGATCCGCAACCTCGGCGATAACATTGTTTTCATTTCGGCGGGAAGCGTTAATTCGCACGGCGTCCACATGGGCAGCGCCGCCACCAAAACCCTGACGCTGGACGACGCCAAAGCGATCGGCCAAATTCCGTTTATCAAGGAAGTATCGCCCGGGGCTGGAGCCAGCTCCCAAGTTGTCTACGGCGACCAGAACTGGTACACCCACATCCGGGGAGTATCGCCTGCCTACCTCGACATTCGCCGCTGGCCGGTTGTCCAGGGCAGCCCCTTTTCGGACCATGACGTGGCGGCGGCGGCCAATGTCGCCTTGATCGGTACGACGGTCATGCAGAACCTCTTCCCGGCGAATGATAATCCGGTGGGCAAGATGATCCGAATCCAAAATCTACCGTTCCGGATCATCGGGGTTCTGAAGTCCAAAGGCCAATCCCCGTTCGGACAGGATGAAGACGATACCATCATCGCTCCCTACACGACTGTGCAGAAAAAGCTCGCGGGCATCAGTTGGATTCAATACGTGATGGGTTCGGCAGTTTCGACTCCTGTCATACCCGCTGCGGAGCAGCAGATCGAAGGCTTGCTTCGCCAGCGGCACCACCTGCGGCCTGACGAAGATGATGATTTCATCATCCGCAGCCCGAACGATCTTGCCAACGCCCAGGCCCAATCCGGGCGCATCCTGACGCTGTTGCTGGCCAGCATCGCCTCGGTTTCTTTGCTCGTCGGCGGCATTGGCATTATGAACATCATGCTGGTTTCGGTTACGGAACGAACGCGCGAGATTGGCGTGCGCATGGCTGTGGGCGCGACCGAAGAGGACGTGCAACTTCAGTTCCTGAGCGAGGCCGTGGTGTTGAGCATGTTGGGTGGCGGGATGGGAGTGGTGATGGGCGTGATCGGCTCTATTCTGGTATCCAGCATGCTTCGCTGGCCTACTCTGGTGCCGCCAGAAGCGATCGTGATCGCCGTTCTATTCTCGGCGGGCGTTGGCGTGTTCTTCGGTTATTATCCGGCGCGCAAAGCGGCGAGCCTCGATCCAATTGAAGCCCTGCGCTATGAATAGGCCCCATAGCGGCCAGTTCAATCTTTGTAGCGGCGGCGTCCCGCCGCCGGGCCTGATGGCGAGATCGGAGGGCTTGCACTCGAGGCCCGGTAACACATTGAGGCAAAGTAATGAGGTCTGCGGAAATCATGAATAAATCTATTCATAGACGACGGCTCCTTTCCGTCACAATCACGGCGCTGCTCCTTGGCGCTATGGGTATTCCCGCACTTGCCGCCAAGACGGCATCGAATGCTGAAGCAGAGCATTTCTTCATCATCTCCTCCGTCGATTTGCGCAAGAATCAATTGTTTCTCCGCCACCCCACCGATGTGACCACCGTCATGGACGTGACCGCGAACACGGTGTTCCTTGATGAAAACGGCAAGAAAATCCCGTTCAGCGATCTGCGCGCCGGCAACACCGTCTACGTCACCTATTCTGCCGATTCCCATGGCGCGCCGGTGGCCACGCGCATTCGTAAGGGGCCGATGACGCTGCAGGTGCTCCACCAGCACTATTTGAATTTCAAATAGGAATCCGGCGCGGGGGAGGCAGGTCGCGGCAAAAGCCCGTGGTGAGGTA
>JBOGKI010000238.1:0-7200 GCA_050745605.1 Terriglobia bacterium
GGTTTCAACCCTGCCTTGACTAGCGCTGCCACTTCTTGGTCCAGCCCTGAAGCCGGCGAGAAATGCGCGTTAGATAGTGCGGCTTCTGGCAAAAGTCGGTTGTGGCTCGTGGTGTTTGTGAGCTTAGCTTTCTTGTAATCGGGGACGAATTTTGTCCCTGGCAGTTACTCGGCCCAAATTGAGAACCTGATCGTCCCATTTATCGTCATCAGCGTTGGAAGTTCACGCCAGACCAGCAAATGGTCAACTTTTTCAAGATGATAGCTCGAATCGATTTTCTGCAAAGGGGTGCGCGATGCGTTTTCTGCAAGCATCTTTAGCGGCCTTGTTAATTCTCTCCGCAACTCCACTTTGGGCTCAGATTGACCGCGCAGCAGTCACCGGTACGGTATCGACCCAAGCGGCGCGGTCATCCCGCGAGCGCAAGTTACGGCGGTTGCGGTGGAAACCGGCGTGGTGACCAAAACGGTGACGAACTCTGCCGGTGTCTACTTCCTGGCCGCACTTCCCATCGGCCCTTATGTCTTTACGGTTTCGAAGACCGGATTCCAAAGCGTCCGCTTTGACCACGTAGTTCTGCGGGTGGGGGAAACACGTCTTGTCAACGCTCAACTGAAAGTCGCACAAGTGGCGAAAACAGAGGTTGAAGTCGTGGGCAGCACCCCCGTACTGAACGAAACCACCTCTGACTTAAGCGGCATCGTGACCACTGCCGAGCTTGAGCAACTCCCGACGAATGGGAGGAATTGGGCAGCGCTGCTTGTGCTGGTTCCGGGCGCTATCGACGACGGTGGCGGCGACCAGCGCACCATTCGCTTCGCCGGACGCGGCCGCGACGACAACAACTACACGATCGACGGCGTGGACGCCACCGGCATCCAGGAAATGGCGCAGAAAAGTTCCACACGCTTGCAGCTTTCTCAGGATGCCGTCCAGGAGTACGACGTCGACTCTATGCTCTACAGCGCCGATCAGGGTTACGGCGCGGGTGGTCATGTCAACATGGTCACGAAGAGCGGAACCAATCAGTTCCACGGCGACGCTTATGAGTATTTCCGGAATTCGGCGCTCGATGCCCGGTCCTTTCTCGATCCGAGCCAAGTCCCGCCCTTTCGCTTCAACGACTTCGGCGGCAGCTTTGGAGGACCGATTCAGAAGGACAAAACCTTCTTCTTCGCCAACTACGAAGGCGCCCGCCAGTTTCTGGGCACCACCCTTGTCGGCCTTGTTCCCAGCGCTGCACTCCGCCAGCAGATTCTAACCACCTCTCCGCAGATGGCGCCCATTGTCAACGCCTACGCCATCGGCAATGTTCACGTCGATCCGAACACCGACGAGCTGGTGCACGAAGGCGATTCATCGATTTCGGAAGATAGCTGGATGGTGCGGCTCGATCACACCCTTTCCGATAAGACCAATATGTACATCCGGGCCACGCACGATGTGAACTTCACCTACGGCCCGCTGGGTAATCTTCTGGACCGGCAGGAGATCCTGATCAATCCGGCCAACTACGCGATCTCTCTCACTCACACTTTCTCCCCGAACGTTCTGAACCAGGCGGAATTTGGCATCAATCGCTCGCCTTTTCACAACCCCCAGGTCAGCGTGTTTCACTACGCGGTGAACGGCGACAACTTCGATTCGCTGAACGACAACAATACCGATAATGAGGTGGGCACCACCTTTGGCTTGATCGATAACTTCACCGTCCAGCGCGGCCGCAACACCTTCAAGATGGGAGGCGAGTTCCGGCGCATTCGGCTGAACCAGGGCATCACCGCTGATCCGGTCCTCACTTTCACGGATAACAACAGCCTGATCAACGATCAGCTCAACAGCTTCAATGAACGCGGAAGCTGGTGCTGCCTGGGCTATCGGCGGGTCCTGATCATGCCCTACTTCATGGACCAATGGAAGGTGAAGCCCAATTTCACGCTAAACATGGGCTTGCGATGGGAATACTACTCGGTGCCGACGGAAGCGCACGGGCGCACCAAGGTCTTTGATGAATACGGATGCAAGGGCTTTTGCCCGCCGGGTTCGCCCACGGAATTCCCCAACTATCGGAACTACGATCCGCGTTTCAGCCTTGCCTGGGCGCCGGACACGTTCCACGGCAGGACCGTCATCCGCTCCGGCTTCGGCATCTTCCACGGCCCGGGCCAGAATGACGACACGAATGCCGCCTTTGAAACCAACAATTCACAAACCATTCTGAGCCAGGCGAACGTTCCCAGCCTATCCTATCCCATTACTCCTTTCTTACCATTGGCCGAAGTCACGGGCCGCGCGCCCCGCGCCTTGCAGCGCGACCGCCGCGATCTCTACGCCGAAGAGTGGGGGCTTTACGTTCAACAAATGCTGCCGCAGCAATTCACTTTTCAGGTCGCCTACCTTGGCTCCGCCGGCCGGCGGCTCTTTGCCCGTACTTATGAAAACGTCTGCCTGAAACCGCCGGACCCCATCAGCGGGCCTGCCCCGTGTATCTTCCCAACTTTGGTCCGGTAGACCTGAAGCGCAACGATGGCATGAGCATGTTCAACGCCCTGCAGGTTCAGCTTCAACGGCATTTCGCAAGCGGATTCCAGTGGGCTACGAACTACATGTGGTCGAATTCCCAGAATGACGGCTCAGTGGGCGGCGGCGAGGCCAATGCTCCGGAAAACGTCGCCTGCCGCGAGTGCGAATGGGGCCCAAGCATTTACGACATTCGCCAGAACTTTGTGAGCTCCGCAGTTTATGATCTGCCGGTCGGCCCTGGTAAGAGGTATTGGAGCAATTCCCGTGGGTTTGCCGGCAAGCTTCTCGGAGGCTGGCAACTGAGCGGCATTGGCACCGCCCGGACTGGCCATCCGCTGACGCCCGTCATTGGCTTGAATGCCGCACAGATTCCTGATGGAAACGACCAGAGTAACCAGCGCCCGGATCTGGTGCCTGGCGTATCCATCATTCCTTCCTCTCAAACCGTCAACAACTGGATCAATGTGAACGCCTTCGCTCCCCCTGCTCCCGGAACCTTTGGCAACGCCGGCAACGGTATTGTTCGGGCGCCCGGCTGGTGGCAAGCAGATGTCGCTCTGCAAAAGACCACGAGGCTGAGCGAACAGCTTTCACTCGACTTCCGAGTGGAAGCGTTTAACATCTTCAACCATGATCCTTATGGCGACGTTTCCTCTCTGGATATTCTCTCTGGCGGTTTCGGCCAGATCACCACGACGGTCAATTTCAACACCAACAACGACAATTTTGCGTCTGACAATACCGGCACCGGCCTGCCCCGCCAGATCGAATTCATGCTGCGGCTGAATTTCTGACGGAAAGGTCTTGATTACCCGTTGAGGAAGACTTTTACCACGTCCCTCATCGCGTGCCCGATCCTTGGACGATAACGTCTCCTCAAAGGGTCATTACCGGTTTCGTGGGCTTTTCCTCTAATTCGCCAATCCTTTCGCACCGCGAGATAACCGGGCAGATCCCCCATCACGGCGGTTTCATCAACCCCACCAGCGTTCGAGTCACCACGCCCGCCACTTCAGGTCCGGCTGAGTTCACCTCACCATACCAGCGCGTCTTCTTCCCTCGCAGCCAGGGCGGTTGGTTGTCCCACTCCGCCTTGGGAATAATATATCCCAATTCGTCGTTGGCAAGGCCAAGGACAAACTGGTAGGCACTTCTCATGTAGGCGCGGACCGCTGGCTCGAATGGAGCCTCCGGAAAATCCGCTCCGGGGTATCGCGTGATGCCGCCGTTCACCAACTCCGGATAGATTTCACCCGGAACGGTCGCAATCTCCGCCACCAGGCCTCCGTGGTTCAGGAGCTGGACGTAGTCAACTTCACTCTCGGTATCCTTGCCGGTGGCGTAGCGCAGCCTACCCAGGCCCGGAATGTCCTTCTCCACAAACGCTGGATCCAACTTTCTAGAAGTATAGAGGCCTTTCCTCCCCTTGAAGACGCCCATGGCGCCGGCAATACGGAAATGGTCATTCTGGACGGGCGCAAAGATCACAGCTTTGCGGATGACGATGGAATCAACGGGCGCCGCCTTGCCCAGGTTGACGGCGCGCTCCGCCAGCAGGCCCAGCATATTACCCACCAGTTCCGCCTTATCCCAAGTTCCATCCTTCGCCACCTCGCCATTGCCCGGATCCTCGATGGCCACGGAATCGCCCAGTGTGGAGAGCAGCCCGCCGATCGATCCGTTGAAAAAGACCGCAATGCCGCCCAGATGCGACTCAACATGCTGGCAAAGCCAGTGCGGATAATCGGCGGTGATGCGGGTGTTCGCGCCGCCCAGAGTTTCGGGGTGGTCGCTCCAGTTGATCAGCGTGGCGATGGGACTTCCGGAATCTTCTGCCACCAGCCGCATCACCAGCAGCCGCGGATCCTTGACGTAAGGCGGACGCGAATCATCCTGCAGCAGCGCCAGCAAGGGGTTGTTATCCTCGCCTAGGGTGAGCCGGGCGTCCTGCATGGAATGAACCGCCTCCAGCGCCGCGCCCGCGATCTTGTGGTCCAGCTCATCCATGTATTTCTCATCCATCCCGGACTGAAGAGCCGAAGGCCCCCACAATCCCAACGTATCCGGGCCCTCATGATCGTGCGAGGAGCCTACGATCACCTGCGTGACTTCGGGCGCGGCGGTCCGAACTTCCTTGCGGACCTTCAGGACGTCGTCATAAAACAAGCCAATCAGGTCGGCCTCGCAAATGGCGAGGGTCGTGTGCGGAACTCCAAGGGCAAGGCATCGAACATAGAGGTCATCATGGACGCCGGTGGCTACGCGGTTATAGTCAAAACCCGCCATGTAAACTTTGGAGGCGTGAACGTCGGGCGTGATGACGGCTTTTGCAGCGCCCGCTTTCAGACCCTGTGCCTGGAGGCATGCGCCGGACAGCGCGAGCATGGCGATGGCGCCGGTTGATATCCCGGCAACTCTCGACAACCTCCGTAATCGCTGATCTCTATTAAGAGCCATGCTCCCTCCCTGTCGCGCGGTATGAAATGACCGGAAGGGTAGTATTGCCTGAACCGGGAAACACAATCAATCCTCACGAATCGACTCTGCTGTGTCTCCCCCAAATCAGACCACGCTGCCCCATTGCAAAGCATCGAGCCTAGGACGGCCGCCCGCAAATGTCCTTAATTCTTCAGGTATTAACAATGTATGCCTACCAGGTTAGGCTAGGCATCAATCCATTTCGTTCGGCCCCACTTGACCCCCTCGCAGGGCCCACAAGGAATCCATTGATGTTGTATCGACGGACCCAACCCAACGCGAGTAGCCGCGGCACGCGCCTTGCGCCGTGGGCTTTTCCGCATGGCGGTGCACGGCGATTGGCTCACGGTCTCGCCGCACGAATCTTGACTCCCGGCGGCAAAGAAGGGAAGATGCTTTAGCGGCGTTCGAGTCGCCCTTTGAGTCATGCCCCGAGAACGACTGGTTTCGCCTGACCTTATTTCGAAGGAAGAAGAGAGCTTTAATCGCAGCCTTCGTCCGCCCACGCTCGATGAATACATTGGGCAGAAGAAGGTGGTGGAAAAGCTGCAAATCGCCCTGGAAGCGGCGCGCCAGCGGCAGGAGGCGCTGGAGCACGTCTTGTTGTTTGGCCCTCCGGGTCTTGGCAAGACCACCCTGGCTCACATCATCGCCGCCTCCGTAGAAGCCAAGATCACCGTCACTTCCGGCCCGGCCCTCGAACACATCCACGACCTGATGGGCATTCTCACCAACCTGGGCGAGCGGGGCATCCTGTTCATTGACGAAATTCACCGACTCCCCGCCAACATTGAGGAGTTTCTCTACCCGCCGATGGAGGACTTCAAGGCGGATATTGTCATGGACAAAGGCATGTATGCCAGGACCGTCAACATGCCGCTGAAGAAGTTCACGCTGATCGGCGCCACCACGCGCGCCGGCAGTCTATCGGCGCCACTGCGCAACCGCTTCGGGCTTTTCTATCACCTGGACTTCTACGATCAGGAAGACCTTACGCGGATTTTGCTGCGCTCCGCTCGTTTGCTGAGCGTGAAGATTGAGCCGGAAGCCGCCTCGGAAATTGCACGGCGGGCGCGCGGCACGCCGCGCATTGTCAACCGCCTGCTCCGGCGGGTGCGCGACTTTGCGGAGGTGCGAGCGGCCGGGGAGATCACGCTGGATGTGGCGGACAATGCCCTGGGGCTTGAAGGCGTGGACGATCACGGTCTGGACGAGCTGGACCGCAGCTTCCTGCGCACCATCATCGACCACTATCAAGGAGGACCAGTTGGCGTGGAGGCGCTTTCCGCCACGCTCAACGAAGAAGTGGACACGCTGGTGGACATGGTGGAACCTTACCTCTTGAAGGAAGGCTTCATCAGCCGCACCAAGAGCGGACGGCGCGCCAACGAGGCGGCGTATCGGCTGCTCGGGAAGATGCCCATCCAACGCGGAGCGGCGCCGGCGCTGTTCGATTAGCCCGTAGCGCGTGAAAGAGCTATCAGCGGTCAGCTTGCCGCTGGTAGTCACGGCACGTTTTTGTGCCGTGGGCTTTTCTCGCAAAGAAAGGCGTAATCACGAGACGCCTTTTGCGCCGTGGATTTTTCCTCGCAAGACAAACGAAAGGATTGGGCCCTTGCGTTCTTGGCGCCTCTGCGTGAAATTCTTTTGCTCTTTCAATAATTCGTTCAAGTCTTTCGATCGCTGACTGTACGCTTTGCCCCTCATGAAGCGTGCCTATCTCTCGCTCGGCTCGAATCGCGGTGACCGCATCGACGCCATCCGCAAGGCTGTTGAGCTTCTCCGGGCCTCCGGCGTCCAGGTCATTCGGATTTCCTCCTTTTACCGCACCGAGCCTGTGGACTTCACGCCCCAAGCTTGGTTCGTCAACTGCGTGACGGAGATTCAGACGGACCATATGCCCTTGAAGCTGCTGCACGCCTGCAAGGCCGTGGAGCGCGCCTTGGGCCGCAGGCCGGGAGTCGCCAAAGGCCCGCGCGTGATTGACGTGGACATCCTGCTGTACGAAGACTTCGTGATCCGCTCCTATGAACTGACGGTGCCTCACCCCGCCGCCCACCTCCGGCGGTTCGTTCTGATCCCGCTTCGCGAAATTGCGCCGGGCTTGCGCCATCCGGTCACCGGTCAAAGCGTCCTAGAGATGCTTCACGACACTTCAGACCGGAGCCAAGTGGTGAAGCTGAAAACGCCCTCCTGAAT
>JBOGKI010000239.1:0-7192 GCA_050745605.1 Terriglobia bacterium
GAGCATAGCCGAGCCGCATTGAACCGGTGAGACAAGTGAGACACTTTTTCGGTCGTGGTACAGTTTGCTGTAGCGGCGCTCGGTGCCTGCCCCGCCGCAAGGCGGGGAGCGGCGAAAACGATGTGGAATCAACAACGGCGGTCACAGACCGCCGCTACAGAAGCCAAGTTGCACCAGTACCCTTTTTCGCGCTGATTGACGGTTCACCGGAGGCCGTGGTACAAACCATAAGGGCCATTTCAGACAACTTATGAAGCGTATTTGCAATTTCCAGGGCAGGCGGCGCCGAGACTGGGATGGGTAGGACTGTATTCTAAGCAAATCGAACGGAGCAGACATGAAAAAGGGATTTCAGCTTCAGTTGATGAGTTGGGGGACAAGGCTGCTGGCGGGGATCGTCATCGGCCTCGTAACCATGGTACCACTTCTAAAGGCGCAGACGTACCGCGGCACCATCACCGGATCGGTGGTGGATCAGAGCAAAGCGCCGGTGCCGGGCGCCAAGGTGACGGTGAGAAACAACAACACCGGCCTGACGCGCAACACGGTCACGGACAGTTCGGGCATTTACAACGTTCCGGAACTGCCTCTGGGGATTTACACGGTGACGGTGGAAATGGCAGGTTTCCAGCCGGTCACGGTCCCCGATCTCCAAGTGAACGTGGCGGCGGAGCGGCGGGTGGATGTGACGATCTCGCCCTCCAAGATGGTCCAGCAGGTTGAAGTCCACGCCGAAGTGCCTCTGGTCCAGACTTCGAGCGATGTTCTGGGTGGCACCGTCCAGGCCAGCCAGATTGCAGAGCTTCCCTTCAACGGCCGTGACTTTCTGAAAGCGGCGGAAACCCGATCCGGCGTCGCCGGATCAGCAGACAATGAGTCCGACTCCGCCGGTTCTTACGGCATCTTTTCTGTCAACGGGGCGCGCGGACGCTCCAACAACTTCCTGCTGGATGGTACCGACATGAACGACGGCTTCCGAAACCTGCCCGCCCTGAATGAGGCCGGCACCTTCGGCACGCCGGCCACCACGCTGCCCCTCGATTCGATTGCGGAAGTGAACGTGCTTTCGGAGTTTCCCCCGGAGTACGGCCGCAATTCCGGCTCCGTGGTCAACATTGTCACCAAGTCCGGCACGAACCAAGTCCACGGCTCGGCCTATGAATACTTCCGGGACACGGGTCTGAATGCCCGCAACTTTTTCAACCCTGCGCCCACCGCCAAGAGTCCCTTTCACAATAATCAGTACGGTGGGGACGTGGGCGGTCCCATCGTCAAGGACAAACTCTTTTACTTCGCCAACTGGGAAGGCCAGCGCGAGAGCCTGGGTGTTCCGAGTGAAGCCCGCGTGCCCAGCCCGGCGGAGATTTCGGCCCTGGGCGGGCCAACGAACCCCGTCATTTCAGCTCTGCTGCAAAGGAACCCCTGGCCAGCCCCCAACATCCCGAACGTTCCTCTGTTTGCGCCGGTGTCGAACGTTTTCGCGGTGGCTCCGGCCTCCAACAATATGGACGAGGTCATCGGCAAGATTGATGACAACATTAATGACCGTAATTTGCTCGCCGGCCGCTATTATTTCGGCAACACCACGCAGAGTTTTCCCCTGGGTCTGCAGGGGGCAGGAATTCTTCCGGGCTACAATACGCTGACTCCCGTGCGCGCCCAGGTACTTTCCCTCTCCGAAGTCGCTACGCTCTCACCCACCAAGGTGAACGAAGCCCGCTTCGGTTGGATTCGTTACTCCACCACGTTCGAGCCGGAGGATTCCGCCTTCCGTCCTAGTTCGATTGGGCTGGATACAGGAAGTTCGGATGGCGGGTTGCCGTTTATCACCGTGCCGGGATACGCGACGGTCGGCGCCAATAACTCCGACCCGCGCGGGCGGGGCGCTACCAACTGGCAATTCATCGACGACTATTCGTGGACGGTGGGCGGCCACTCGTTCAAGTTCGGATATCAGTACTATCGCACCGACATCTCTTCCTTCTTCGATGCCGCCCATCGCGGCACCCTGACGTTCAATGGTTCGGACCTGCAAACTGCCTTGGCTCAATTTCTCTCCGGCATTCCCACCGGCGGATCGCAGACAACGGGCAATTCGCGCCGGAACACCACCCAGGGTTCCAATTCCCTGTACGCCCAGGACACTTACCGCGCTACTCCCCGCCTCACGCTCATGTACGGCCTGCGTTGGGATTACTACGGCGTGCTGGGGGAAAAGAATAATCTGCTGAGCAATTTCAGCCCTGCCGTGGGCTTGGCCCTGGTGGGCACTAAAACGTTTCCCAACCTCTACGACAAGTATTATAAAAACTTCGGTCCCCGCGCCAGCATTGCCTACGACCTCACCGGCAAAGGCACCACCGTGCTGCGCGCCGGGTGGGGCATGTTCTACGACAATTATTCCCAGGACATGTTCATTGCCCAGTTGCCGTTCAATACCTCCAATGCCGGGCCGGCCTTTAACGGCATCGGGCCGGACCCGATCCTCTTCGGCTCGGCGGCCGGGGGCGTGCCTCTGAGCGCTGGCACGCCGATCTATCCGGCTTCAAGCTTTTCGGCGTCCAGCGCTATGGGCGTGGATCCGCACTTCCGCACCCCCTATATGGAAATTTACAATCTGAACATTCAGCAGCAGCTCGGGAAGAACGCCGTCTTTCAGATCGGTTATGTCGGATCGGAAGGCCACCACCTGCTGCGCTATCGCGACATCAACCAAGCCACACCGGCGGCGATCGCGGCGTTTGTCCCGTCGGTCGCGAACGGGGGTTGCTGCGCGACGACGCCGTTTGCCAATGGTCCTTTCCTTTCCGGCGGCGGAACCTTTGGCTACGTGAACTGGCTGGAATCCAGCGCCAATTCCAATTACAACGCCCTCCAGGCCAGCCTGCGCATCACCAGCGCCCACGGCCTGACCTCCGAGGTGAATTACACGTGGTCCCATTCGCTGGACAACTCGAGCGACGGCCAGGACTACGTTCCCAACGCCAGCCAGCCCAACAACAGCTATAACGCCGAAGCCGAGTACGCCAATTCCAATTTCGATCTTCCCCAGAAGCTGACGTGGATGCTCAGCTACCCGCTCCCCAAACTGGCCGACGAACATGGCTTCGGCCGCGTCGTGAACGGATGGAGCGTATCGAGCGTGCTGGCGGCCCAAAGCGGACAGCCTTTCACGGTGAACTACACCTACGACAATTACGATGGCTCGGGAGAATATTTCCCGCGGCCGGACCTGGTGGGGAATCCGTTCGCCAATACGTCAACCCCGAATAACTTCCTGAATCTCTCCGCCTTTGCCGTGCCCTGCACGCTCAATGGCCAGGGCACAACGTCCGCTTACTGTGAAGCGGGAACCCAGCACTTTGGAAACCTGGGGAGGAACTTCGGCTTCGGCCCAAGCCTGTTTGATTGGGATTTCTCCTTGGTCAAAGAAATTCCCATCACCGAGCGCGTGAAGATGGAATTTCGCGGTGATTTCTTCAATATCCTCAATCATCCGAACTTCGTGAATCCTCTGCTACCGAGTTTTCTGGTTAACTTCGGCCAGAACGGCCTCACCTCCAACGGCCGGGGCATCGGTTACTTGCCGCTGACTACGACGCCGGACATTGGCATCGGCGATCCTGTGTTGGGCGGCGGCGCGCAGCGCAGCCTTCAGTTCGCCCTGCGCCTGATGTTCTAGCGGGGGCAAATTGGCGATTCCCTCTGGATCGCCAACTCGTAATTTATTGTTTTTTTGGCAACCATTTTTCGGATTGCTCTGTGTTGGGAATGACGGCGACTCGTGTTGCGGCGGCGCGACGCTGCCGTTTGGTCCGGGCTTGACTCTAGTGATGCCATAGCGATCGGCCCGGTCATCTCCGTCCCGTTTCCATGCCTGCGCTCGCCCGCACCGACTACGCGGCACCTGCCTCCCTGCACGCGCACGTGATAGAATCAACGCAAGGAGCAAGCCATGCCGATCAACGTTCAGTTTGTTACCGACACTGAGGGACGCAAAACGGCCGTGATTCTCCCCATCGAAGAGTACGAGGAAATGATGGAGGATTTACAGATGGGCCGTGCCGCACGCGAAAGCAAGGGTGACCCACGCCGGCCGTTTGAAGAAGTGGTACAGGAGTTACGCTCGGCTGACGAGATTGATGTTTAAGGTCAACATCACGTCGCGCGCTGAGCGCGAGCTTAAGCGCCTCGACCGCCCTGTGAAGAACCGCATGGTTTCGGCCATCGCGGCGCTTGCCATCGATCCCCGCCCTGTTGGATGTCTGAAGTTGAAAAGCGAAGAGGGCGTCTGGCGAGTTCGCGTCGGTGATTGGCAAGTAGGCTATCAGGTAGATGACAGCGCCAAGGAAGTTCTCGTCATCAGGATAGCTCACCGCAGCGAGTTCTACGAGTAGCGGAGCAACCCTCCGAGCCACATCGCAGGGCACGAGCTACTGAAGAATCTCTAAAAGTGGGATCGAAAGCCCGGGTAGACACTCCGGCTCTTCAAATGTGTGGCCGGCGTCTGCGCTACGGACTTCGGGTTCGAGCTTTCCGGGAACGTAGCGGTACGCCAGCCGGGTCTTGGGGTAGAGAAACCAGACCGCGGATGTTCCGGCCGCGAGGTATTGCGATACCTTCACAAGCAGGTCGTCAGCGCGGTCGTTCTTGGAAACAATCTCGATCACAACGTCCGGCGCCAGGGGAATAGGGACCTTTTCGAGATCGATACCTTGCAGGCGGCTGGCGCTGATAAAGGCTATGTCGGGCCGGCGCACTGTTTCGCCTACGAGCTGCATGTCCGTTTCACTGGTCACGATTCCCAGTTTGCGGCTCTTGACGAAAGCCCGGAGCCGGGCGTTGAACTCGTCGCGGACCTCGTTGTGGTAGTAGTTCGCGGAAGGCGTCACGATGAGTTCCCCCTCACTTAATTCGTACCGCACGCCCTCGGGTTCTTCGAGCGACGCATAGTCTTCGATGCTGAGTAAAGTCTTGGTAGCCATTCTCACCCTCGATATGGCTGAGGCTATCACAAGCATGAAGATTTTTCAGCCCAGCAAGCAGGTAGCACCCGCCATTCCCTGTAGCGGCGCTCGGCGCCTGCCCCGCTGTAAAGCGGGGAGCGCCGAAAAAACCAGCGGTCCCTGCCAGGGTAAACTCCAACCGCCGCCACAACATTTTGACCTTCAGGGCCTGCGCATCGTTCGTGCCCGCGCCGCCCTTTCGCGGTCAATCAGCACGCGCTTGCGGCCGAGTCCCCAGCGGTAACCGCCCAACTGGCCGTTGCCGCGAATAACGCGATGGCAGGGAATGACGATGGCGACGCGATTGGAGGCGCAAGCCCGCGCCACCGCCCGCATCGCCTTGGGGCGGCCGATCGCCTTGGCCACTTCGGCATACGACTCAACTTCGCCGTAGGGAATTGACTGCAAGTACGTCCAGACTTTGAGCTGGAAGGCTGTGGCGCGCGTGTGAACCGGCAAGTCGAGGCCGGGCTGCCGCCCGCGCAGATGCCGGAAGAGTGCGTTCATCCAAAGCCTGAACTGTTGCGGATACGGCCGCTTCATCGCTTCGAGCGAAGCGGCTGGATATTCGCGGCGCAGCAGGGCGAGGAGCTCGGGGCGCGATTCGCCAAACTGCAACGAACACAAGCCGCGATCCGTTGCGCCCAACATCATCAAGCCCACCGGGCTCTTGACGCACACATAGGAGATCGATATGCCCTCGCCACCGGCGCGGTACTCGGCGGGAGTCATGCCCAGGCGAGTATCCACGCGCTCGTAGACCCGGCTGCTGGAGCCGAATCCGGCTGTATAGATGGCATCCGTCACCGGCTTCTGCGATCGAAGCTCGTCCTTAAGGGTCTCCATCCGGCAACCTTCCACAAACTGCCGGGGCGTGATCCCAGTGATGGCTTTGAAGCGGCGTTGTAGATGGAACGGGCTCACGTCCGCTTGGCGTCCGAGTTCT
The DNA here is from genome assembly GCA_050745605.1 of Terriglobia bacterium. GTDB lineage: Bacteria > Acidobacteriota > Terriglobia > UBA7540 > UBA7540 > CALCEB01. Next base: position 5,953 of record JBOGKI010000239.1, read on the forward strand.
CGGAGCGTCAGCGGCTCGCCGCTGTCGCTGTTGCGGCGGATGGTGTCACACAGCAAACGAATCCGCGCCGTATCCGGATCGGCGTCGGCGGTTCGCGGCTTGCAGCGAAGGCAAGCGCGAAGGCCGTCGCGTTCGGCTTCGTCCGGCGTCGAATAGAAGCGCACATTCTTGCGCAGCGGTGCGCGGCTGGGACAAGAGGGACGGCAGTAGACTCCGGTGGTCGCCACACCGAAGAAGAAGCGCCCATCCTGGCCTTTGTCCTTGTGAACCACTGCGTTCCAGCACTGTTCGGCGTTCAGCATGATCCTTGACTCCGAAGTTTCATTGCGCGTCATGGAAGATGATCCCCAGTGTCCATCGGCTTCCGGCGATGAGGGGGCTCACGCCGTGGCGGACCCCGATCTTGTATGGACCGCGCTTGCCCTGCGCCGGGCGATGCCGCGTCGTGATCACCAGCGCCTCGCCTTGACGCGGTTTGAGCGCGCGCCCCATCGTCTGGGACCGCGGCGCCTGCTCCACCAGCAGGAACTCGCCACCGGAATAATCCCGGTCCGGTTCAGATAGGAAGAAGACCACCTGAAACGGAAAAGCGATTTCGCCGTAAATATCCTGGTGAAGACAATTGAAATCGCCCGGCCCATAGCGCAGTAACAGAGGCGTGGGCCGCGTTTGGCCGCGCTGGTGGCACCGAGTGAGCAACTCGTCGAGGCTGGGTGGAAACGAACTGCCGCTTTGGAAGAGTTCGATCCAGGTGTTCGCCACATTCACCAGCCTGGGGTAGAGCGATTGGCGCAAGTCTTCAACCAGCGGCGGAAGCGGGTAGGAGAAGTATTGGTACTCGCCCCGCCCGAAGCGGTATCGCTCCATGTCAATCCGGCTTCGAAACAGACGGGCGCGTTCGTAGAGCTCAGCCAGGCTGCGGCATTCCTCGCGTGACAATAATGGCGGAAACTGCGCAAATCCGCTCGCCGTTAGTGAAGCCGCGACATTTTCCCAATCGATCTTTTCCAACCGCTCCCGGACCGTCATCGCTCAATCACCTTGCCAGCGTCCGGCTTGCCGCCCTGCCGGTTCAGAGTCCGTACGGAACGTGACAACGATTTCACTTAGCGCGGACTATTCACGACCTCCTGCTCAAGGGCAGGAAGGGCGCGGTTTTTAACCGCGCCGAAAAACGGCATTTCGATTACTTTTGTTGTCTCGCATCCCGAACAGCGCGTTCGAACGCGCTGTTCGGGAT
>JBOGKI010000240.1:0-7167 GCA_050745605.1 Terriglobia bacterium
ACAGGGTCAGCATTTGTGGATACCCAATACACCATTGCGAAAAAATGGGCACAAGTCAAGAGAAATGCGGGCCCTTACATGGCAACAGATGGACACCTCTGTTTTCAGATAACCATAATAGGGTCAATGGGTTATCAGTAAATTTCGCCCTTTTCCTCGCGGAACTTCGGTTTAATGAGCTCCGCGTCGGGCATGTTCTGTTAACCCGCTGTCGCGGCCAGCATGGCACAAAGCAATCAGGAGGGTTATTTTCGCTTAGAATTGCTTGGGAATACCCGCCTGCTTCAGGACCGCGTTCGCCGTATGGCGGGAGAGGACGCGATGGTCAACTGGAAAGCGGCGGTTCGTGATAGGGCTGTGCCAGATTTCGTGATCTCCACGTCCAGCCCGTTCAAACTTGCATCCGTGGGCGCGAAGAATTTCCTTGAGCTTCGGCGTAAGGCTGGCCATCAGGACGCCAGGGCCGCCACACCGCTCTCCTCATGCTCATAACGGGCGACGAACTCAACCGGGCCACCACCTGGCTCCAGTTGGCCATTCAGTTCTAACAACTCCGGGATCAAGACGCGAAGCTTCCGGGCTAGGGCATTCGGGGATTCAGCTTCCGCCACCAAGCCGGGCACGTCTTCGCTTTCTCCTACCCAAACCTCAGCCTCTGGGTCCCATCTTGCTTGTACGTGGTAAACTTGGCTCACGTTCCCTCCGCTTCCACCTCACCTCATGACACCTTATTGTAACATGCACCAGGCCGGTTGCTGTGCTGTGTCTACGGTGCTATGGCGGGATGCCATCTTCTCGCTCTCCAAGGCGGTTTGTAAGGTGGTAGCGGGCCGCGACATGCGCTTGGCCGTGTTGAGATCGCTCTCGGCCTTGAGAAACCAGCCCCGCGCCAGCTCCAGTTCATCGGGCATAGAGCGTTTTCCCCTCGCGCAGTGCCGTCGTCACGAAGGCATTCGGCACTCGAGACCAGGCTTCGACCTCCCGCGGCGTCCATACCACCACGTCCTTTGCCGGAAAGACGCCCACCAGCGCCCGCAAGTAACGAGCGGCCCGTTTGTAGCGGGGCAGGTGTGAGTCCTCAACGATCAAGAGGTCAAGATCGCTCCCCGGCCCTGCCTCGCCCCGAGCGCGCGATCCGAACAGAACGATCTTGAGCGGCGACCCTGCCGCCAGAATGCGGCGCACGACCTCTTCAAGAATCTCAGGGGTGAGTGGTGGATTATCCAAGAACAAATTCATTTCGAAGCCCTGAAGCTTCAACGCCGCCTGGCATACCATTGCTGAGAGCGCAGAGTTTCGTTTCTAAGGAACTTTGCGGCTTGTACCTCTGCCCGCCCGCTGGAGGCGCTTGAAGCCGTCGACAATGAACATCCGCATGAGGACCTGGTAAGGAACACCGCGGGCTTCGGCCTCGGCCTTGAGCTCGACAATCAACCGAGAGTCGAGCGCCACGGAGGTGGGCAGTTTGCGCGAAGCCTTGGCTTGCTTGGCGGCCGCCTTGATCTTCGCAGCTTCAAAGCCGACCCTGCGGTACGCTGATTCATTCCTCACGAAGCGCTGTGGCATAGAGGTTTCTCTCCTTCTTATTCATGGGGCGAGCCGAAATCACCCGGATGCGCGGGCCGCGCAGAGTGAACACCATAAAAAGCAGCTTGCCTGCGGCGGTCTCACCCAGAGCCCCAAACCGGGGTTCTGGACAAGCCGGTTGGTACTGCTCGCCGATGGGAATGAATCGGCGTCCGGTGAAAACTTGCTCCGCTTCCTCACAAGTGACCCCGTGCTTTTGGACGCTCTTGGCGGTATTTCCGGCCTCCCACTCAAAGGCGAAGCGGGGTAAGGCAAACAGCCAGTCCCAGAGCCATTGAGCGAAGCAGAATCTCGCCACAGGCTATAGTGTATCACACTATGCCGAAGGATCTTGCACGGCGTTCAACTTCTTCGGCAGCGTCCTTTGACTTCAAATGTTCATGTTATCGCCACATCGCTGCTGCCGTTAACGGCGCCACGGTCCAGCCGAAAATTGGGCCGAAAATTGGGACTGCAAATCCCGCATTTCTGCTGTAAAATGACAGGTCCCATGAAAACTAAAACAACTTCTGTTCGTGCCGCGTCGCAAGTCGCAGCGGGCCCGCTTCCGGGCATTCATAAGCTGGCCGTGGTGGGCGCCGGTAAATTGGGCGAAGGACTGCTCTCCGGCATGTTGGGTTCGCAGTTGGTCGCCGTGGGCAGCGTCAGCGCCACCGTGGCCCATCAGCCTCGCGCTGACTATCTGGCCGAGCGTTACGGCATCAAGGCGGGAACGGACAATTGCGCCGCCGTCGAAGGAGCCGATCTGGTCCTGATCTGCCTGAAGCCGCAGCAGGTCAAGGGATTTATCAGCGAGACCAGGAAATCCCTCAAGAAGGACGTGCTGCTGATCTCGGCGGCGGCCTCCGTGACCACTTCTCTGATTGAGGATGCGCTGGGCCGGGCGGTGCGCGTGATCCGCTCCATGCCCAACACGCCATGCCTCATCCGGCACGGTATGACGGCTCTGGCCCGCGGCCATCACGCCACGGAAGGGGACGTTCAGGTCGCTTCGCGCATCTTCAGTTCCATGGGTCGCACCGTGGTGGTGGATGAAAAGCACATGGACGCCATCACTGGGCTCTCCGCCTCCGGGCCGGCCTACGTTTACCTGATCATCGAGTCGCTGGCCGAAGCCGGCGTGAAATTGGGTTTGCCTCGCGAGCTTTCCACCGAACTTTCCGCGCAAACGCTGCTGGGCGCTTCCGCCATGGTGCTCCAGTCCGGCGAACATCCGGCCAAGCTGAAAGACGTCGTAACGACTCCGGCCGGCTGCACCATCGACGGCCTGCTCGAGCTCGAAGAAGGCGGCCTGCGCGTAACCCTGATCAAGGCTGTGGTTCGCGCCGCAGAACGCGCCCGCCAGCTTAAGGAATCGTCGAATTCCTGATTCCGCATTTTCAACAGGCGCTCAGGTTACTTGGGGACACCCAAAAACCAGGAAAATAAGGGCCCAAACCGCTTGGCTGGCGCGCCCGCCGATGGACCGGGGGATGTCCCTCATCCGGAGATGAGGACGTCACCGACACAGCGGATTCCCGCTAAAAAATTTTCCTCAAGTCTCGTGAGCAATCTGCCGATCAGTCGATAAGGGGTAATTTACACTCTAAAGTCGATGCGCCAGGCGTGGATCGAAGGTGAAAGGGTGTGGTTTGCCGATGTGCAGCTTTGGGAAGTCGGGGTGGCGGGGGTTCAGAAGGAAGTTACGCTCTGCGGGGATCGTCGCGCTTGGCACTTCAAGCACTGCTGATGAGCCGGCTGCAACCCAGGCATCGCCCATCAGTTGAGCTTCCAGGGGTGGTGGATATTCTCGCCAGTTGGTGGGAAGCCGCGAACGGTTCAGCCGCTCCACAAGCCGCTCATCCACTTCGATCTTAAACAGGACATACCCTTCGAGCAGCTCCGCGGCTTCAAGATGGACCAGCATTTCCAGTGCGGCGAGGGATGGGGACCCGGAGGCATAAACCACCGGAACGCCGGGCCTGTTCCAACGGCCTCCGAACCGCCGCGCGCCTTCACCGCCGAAAGCGGACTCTGCGTGCTTGCGCTGGACGATCCGCCAAGCGGTTATCGTCACGCAAAAACTCCGTACTCGAGCCGGCCCATCAGGTTTTCAACTTCACGTGCGCCGGGCTCGGTGCGGGAATAGTCCAGCGGAGTCTGATTACCGAGAGCCTTTTTCGGGTTTGTCAACCAGACGACCGCCTCCTGAACATCTCCTTCAAACAGTTGCGTGGCCTTTTCAAAAATGGTTGAGAGGCGGAAAAGCCGTTCGGACTCTTCTGGTGACAATCTTCCCGCCGCTTTGCGCCTGGCCAGCGTCCGCACGGGGATGCCAAGAATGGATGCAACTTGAGCAACGGGAAGGCCGCTCTGCGCGACCAGGTGATCAAGCTTCTTAAAGCTGAACCCTTTTTCAATCTGGCTGATCAGGTCCTCAGTCCGCGTCGCCGTCAGTCCCAGGCTGGCGCCCCGAGTTCTGAAGTGGGCGGGGCGACCGGGCTTTCTGGTGGCGTTGCTTCCCGTTCTTACTCGCAAGGCATTCCTCATAATCTTAGCCTACAGAACCGATGCCAAATTGTCAAGATCGACATGCCACATGGCAGCCAACCCCGAGATGAAAGGAAATTGGTTGGTGTCCCCAGGAATTGAGAACTGGCTTCGCGAAGGGGGCGGGAGCAGCGCTCGGGTCGCGCAGAAGTCGACCCGGATTATTCATGAAGTCTAATTCGAGGACTGGAAGGGCGCGGTTTTAACCGCGCCGTTCCGGTCCTCCAGCAGGAGGTCGTGAAGAGTCCGGGTTAAACTCATATCAGCGCCACGCTCGAACTCACGGGCCGCGCATCTTACCTTGGTGGATTCGTTGTTTTGGCGTGAAAAGTGATTGGCCGCCGCGCCGCCTATGGTGCGGCTTGGACAGTGAGTCTCAAGCCAATTGCCCTGGTGACGGCGACGAACGTGGACATGCGGGGGTTGCCGTGAACCGACAATGCCCGATAAAGACTCTCTCGTTCGATGCCGGCGGCCTTGGCGACTTTGGCAATGCCCTGCGCTTGGGCGAGGCCGCGCAAAGCCATCAAGAGAACGCGAGGTTCGTCCTCATCCTCCAATGCAGCTTTGAGATACTTGGTTCGCTTGCTACCCGCAACTTCTTGGGCTTGGTCACGATCATATTGAAACAGACGCTCACGTTGCAGCATTCGCAATCGTTCCACGCAACACCGTGATCGAAGCCTTGGGCAGAGTGAAGGTAGCCTCTGGACCTCCGGGCAACGTCCTGGTCACGGACGGGCCGTCGGGATCAGGATGACTCTCCGGTCCATCGGGATGCCACACATATTGCTCGCTGCCAAAAGTGATCATGCTGATGGAACCTGTAAACGACCTTTGTTCTCTGCCGGTAGCGTCGTCAAAAACGATGTGGACCGGGTGTGCATTCGAAGGGTCTCGGTTGACGATTAATAGCGACCATTCCCCATCCGGACGATCGACCGCGTAAGCCGTCACCAGCACATGGCCGCCTTCGTCTTCGGCGTCACAGGAGGCCGGAAACATGTGATGAATGCCCGCGCCGTGCTTCACCCACTCCAGGTTGATGAGCCGGCTGGCGAAGTATTGTGAGGTGTAGCTCTCGATTTGAAGATTCTGGTCTGCCACAAAATTTCCGTAGGTGCTCCAGCCGCGGCAACCGGGATGAAGGGGTTCCGGCTGAATCGGCGAATGGTAGAAGGCGCTACCGCCGGCCGCCAGAAAGGCGCCGGCATTGTCGGCGAGCCACAGAGCGGCGAAAATATCGACCATCGGTTGAGTCAGTCCCCAAGAAAGGTTGCTCTCGGTGATAAACATCGGGACGTTCTGCGGCAGCCCGTCGTCCCTCCAGACCTCAAGGATGTGACTGACGAGTTCCGGCTCCTTATAAAGGTCCGACCACGTGACCTCGCACGGCGCGAAGGGGTAATGCTCGAACGACATAAATGCCAGGTCCGAAATACGACCGTGTGATGTTAAATAATCCACGAAACGGCCGAGCCATGATGTTCTGCCTTGCGCATCCGGCCATACTTTGATGTCTTCATTGACGCCTTGAAAGACGGGGCCGCCGAGCTTGATCTCCGGGTCCACACGATGAATGGCGTCAGCCCACTGCAAGTAAAGCGCGCCATAGTCCTCTGGCATGCAATATTGGCCGTCCGGCTCTTCGCCCATTTCCACGTAAGCAACCGGATAGCCGCGCTTCTTGATGTAGGCAATCTGCGCGGCGGAATCTTCCGGCGTGCCATAAAGCATGGCCACCGGAATCATCGCGGGCAGGTTGTTGGTGATGCCGCTGGTGAAGAACAAGTCGAAGCCGGTTTGATCCCCGCCATGATCGTTCAGATCCGAAGCTGAATGCCACGGATCGATCGATGAGCAGTAGGTGGCCGTCTGGTTCTGACCGGGTGAGTGGGTCACCAAGTCGATAAATTGGCCCTCGCCGGTGAATGTGCCGCAATAAACTTCATTGATCGCGTATCCGGCGCAGTTGCGTGGGTCGTCCGGACCGTGAGTGTCGCAAGTATTGGAGGATGCGGTCATCCAGATGCGGATGAATCTTGCGCGCACCGGCGAATCAGAAAGCTTGAGCACCACCGTGCCGCCCTGTCCACTCTGCACTAGACCTGACGGGAACAGACTCCACACGCCGGCTGTGGGCTTGTCCATGGCGTCTTCCCCGGTCCAGAACTGGACCTCGTAGGTTCGTGCGCAAGGATTTGCCCAATCGATCCGTATGGCATTCACTGCGGCGACGGCGCCCAGATCGAGGATCACCCACTGTGGATGCCGGGAGTCATCCTCGCCTGTAAATTTGCGGCTGAGATAGGGATTGCTCTTCCAATAGGTGTTTCGGTCGCCATCCGTGATTCTGGAATACCCGCGCTCTGAACCACCGTTGCGCGTGTTGCCGCGATGAGGCAGCGGATAGCCGTAGGAGTGCCGCAGAAATTCCGTGGGTTCCGAGTCGCCCGTAAAATAACCGCTCTTGTTCGCTGCGTCGCTCCAAGTTCCGTTGTGGTTCCAGTGCCAGGCGGCAATTTGCAGCTCGGTATTCTGGCGATAGGTGATGGGCCCCCAGCCGGCGGAGAGACACTGCTTGACCATCGGCTCCGTAGAAATTTTATCCACCACTCCGCGTGGGAGAATGTCCATCGAGCTACCCAGGGCTTGATTGGGCTCAAACGAATTCACCCTGCGATCCGGCGCTACGTCCACTCGAATGATCTTCACGTTGGAACTGGAGTTGGTCGGGCCGCCATGACCCGATTCAAGGCTTTGCGCAGACCAAGCAACGGCGTTGCGGGGCAGCATCGAAAGCGCCGCCACGCCGGCAGTCTCTTTCAGAAAGCTCCGTCGTGAGATACCTCCTGAACCTACTTCGCCGGATTCAGTAGTCTTGTTCATCCCGCCACTATATTTGGGAGTTTTGAAAAGATCAAGGTTCACTTGCCGGCAAATCTGCTGGAACGGGCGCACTCTGAGCAGAGAGATCGAGAAATCAAGACCGGCTACAGCGGCTGAGCCGGCCACTATCCGATTGCCTGGATGACGACTGTGGGGGTATAG
>JBOGKI010000241.1:0-7155 GCA_050745605.1 Terriglobia bacterium
CGCGTACAAACTGGGCCGCGATATGATATGGAGCAACGCGGCGCGACTCTATATGCGCTCCTTCGAGCTGGCGCGGCTGCAGGGAGCCACACTATCTCGAAAATCCTTTGCTACGAAGACGCTCGACCAGCAGCCCCCGAACTTGCCGGATCTAAAACTCGACCACCTGTTGCGGATGACGGATTCGACCGGGCTCTTCCAGCACGCCATCTTTACCGTGCCCAATTTTTCTGAAGGCTACTGCACGGACGATAACGCCCGCGCCTTCATCCTTGCGGTGCTGCTCGATGAATTGGAGGAGGAACCCCACTGCGTGCGCACACTGGCCACAACCTACGCTGCCTTTTTGAACCACGCCTTCGACCCCGCGACGAAACGCTTCCATAACCACATGAGTTTTGACCGTCGATGGCTCGACGAGCAGGGTTCCGAAGACTCTCACGCTCGGGCGCTCTGGGCGTTGGGCTTAGGCGTAGGACGCTCGCCGCATCGAAGCTTCCAGATCATGGCGGGGCAACTTTTCGCGCAAGCCCTTCCTGGAGTGACGGAGTTTACGTCGCCACGGGCATGGGCCTTCAGTCTCATGGGCATTCACGAATATCTGCGGCGGCTGAGCGGTGACAGCCTGGTCAATCAAACGCGCGCAGCCCTTACGGCGCGCCTGATGGAGCTTTTCGATAAGGCTGCCCAAGCGGATTGGATCTGGTTCGAAGAGGGATTGAGCTACGACAATGCCAAGCTCGCGCACGCTCTGATCCTGACCGGGCATGCCACCGGAGAACAAGGGGTATTCGAACGAGGCTTGCAGACGTTGCGTTGGCTGGCAGAAGTTCAAACTTCCGAGCATGGACACTTGCGGCCAATCGGCAGTAACGGATTCTACCGGCGCGGTGGCCCACGAGCCCGCTTCGATCAACAGCCTATCGAGGCGCAAGCGATGGTCTCAGCGTGTCTGGACGCGTACCGGACAACATCCGACTCCTGGTGGTACCAGCAGGCACAACGCGCCTTCGACTGGTTTCTCGGCTGGAACGATCTCGGACTGGAATTATACTCGCCTGCCACCGGCGGCTGTCGCGACGCGCTGCACGTGGACCGGGTCAACGGCAACCAGGGAGCAGAGTCGACACTCGCTTTCTTGCTGTCCCTGGCGGAAATGCGGCTCATGCAAAACGCCCTCACGGTGTTCAACAAGGCAGCCTCCTAGTATTACTATGTTAAGTCTGTCGAGAAATCCGCCAGTTTCAAGGCTTGAAACAACATCCATTTTCGGGCGGATTAAAGTTGTATGGTTGCCCTCCCTGCCGCAATTTTATTATCTGAATTGCGATGGCAACCCGCCCAACTTAACATAGTAATACTAGCCGAGGCCATTCAATGAAATCCATCAGAGTCGAACGCTCCAGCCTTACGTTGCATCCGGACCCGTCGCGAGTGCTGTTGCGCCCATTCCACTTCATGAGCGACCAACGGGCCATCAGTATCTGCCAGCAAGTCATCAATCTTCCCGAGAGCGAAATTCATATTCTGATGGACCGGCTGTTGGACGAATTCGGTGGGCGGCACCGGAGAATCCGCGAGTTCTTCAAACGGCGGTTTGACGAAGTCAAACCCTATTTGGCCGCTGATAAAGAGCTTTCTGAGGAATGCAAGCTGTTGTTAGGAGGGTATTTCAGTCACGAATATTCGCTTGAATCGGCGGCATTGTTCAATCCCTCGATCGTGCCGCACCCGGATCAATCGGACCTTCCTTCTGGCTCACTGCGCTTCATCCTGAGCCTGCGAGCTACGGGAGAAGGTCACATTTCCTCGATCACGTTTCGTACTGGATGCTTAGACGCGAACTGCAATATCACGATTGACCCGCCGGGCCGTTACCGCCTCGAACCAGCAATAATTTCCGACACGATCTATGAAAAACCCTGGTTCGAACGGCAACTCAATGAACTCAGCCTGCGGGGCGGTTTCAGCCTGCAGGTCCTCAGAAACCTCGATGACACGTTCACCTTGGACGAACTGCGAGCCAGCATCAATCTCGCTGTAAAGCAACTGCGCACGCCAAACCCGGAAACCGAAGCGATCGCCAGAGAAATCCTGCTACTGGCAGAGTCAAACTACGAAGTACAGTTCGCGGCTGACTCAGGTTTGTCGGAACGAGTTTTGTTTCCTACCACACCTTCCCAGAGCAACGGCATTGAGGATGCTCGCTTCGTCCTATTCCAGGGACAGGATGGCAGGCGGACTTACTATGCAACCTATACGGCCTATGACGGCAGACGGATCCAGCCGCAATTCCTCGAAACGTCCGACTTTCTTAATTTCAAGTTCATCACCCTGAGCGGACCAGCGGTCGAAAACAAAGGCATGGCGCTCTTTCCACGGAAGATCAATGGGCTGTATGCCATGCTGGGCCGGCAGGACTATGAAAACATTTACCTGATGTTTTCCGATCATTTGCATTTCTGGCACACCGCGCAAGTGCTCCTGAAGCCGGTGTTCCCGTGGGAATTCGTCCAAATCGGAAATTGTGGGTCACCGGTCGAAACCGAAGCCGGGTGGCTGGTGCTCAGCCACGGCGTAGGGCCGATGCGCAAATACTGTATCAGCGCTTTCCTGCTGGATCGTGATGACCCAACCCAAGTCATCGGCAGGCTCCGCCATCCTCTGATTGCCCCCAACCAGCAAGAGCGCGAGGGCTACGTCCCGAACGTCGTCTATTCCTGCGGCAGTCTCGTGCATGGCCGGCAGCTCATTATCCCCTACGGAACATCCGACTATGCCACAACATTCGCCACAGTGCCGCTCGACGAAATCTTGTCGGCCATGCAATAGTCTAGGATGCATAAGACCCTGCCCGGAACCAAGCGATGCTGGTGGCATGTCGGAGGAGGAAACAGGAGGAGATTCTGCATCTCTTCTTGAATGAAAAGCGCGAGAGTGCAATCATGCCGGCCCGATCTCTTGAAACAATTTCCTGTACAGGCCGGATTGAAGCTCAACCGCCCGCTCGTAAAGTGGCACGCTTGCCGGACTAGGCTGCATGGGCTGCCCCAGAGTAGCGGGCACTTCACTGACGTTGTCGATCGCGCCCAGTCTTTCCAGAGCTACCAGTGCTGCGCCTCGGCTGGTAGCCTCTTCTTCCAGACAAGGAATGACGGGACGGGCCAGCGCGTCCGCCATCATCCGGGTCCACGCCGGGGAGTGCAGTAAGGCGCCGCCGGTGGCGATAATTTGATTGGGATCGGCCAGGCTCCTTCGCAAAATGTCATAAATCAGACGAAACCGCAGCGCGACCGCTTCCAGTGAGGCGCGCAGAATCTGCAGCGGTGAACTGTCCGCGCGCAATCCGATGATGGCGGCGCGGGCGTCAGCCCGCCAACCCGGTGATCGCTCGCCGGCAAAAAGCGGAAGCACGGTCAGGCCGTGACTCGCTGCAGGCATGGCGTCCAGCGCCGCTTCAATCTCCGCAGCGGGCGGCAAATTGAGCGTCTTCTTCATCCACGCATAAACGCCGCCACCATTCGTGAGTGCTCCGCCCACCACGAAGCGCGTGCTGTCCAGCCGGTATACCCACAAGCCCTCCGGAGCTTCCATCCGCGGGGCCTCGACCACCGCGCGCAGGGCCCCGCTGGTGCCAACCATAAGCGCAAACTGGTCACGCGCAGAGCAGCCGCAGCCGACGTTGTTGGCCGCGCCGTCGCCTAGAGCCGGAAACCAGGGGATCGTGGCAAGCAGCGGCCATTGCGTTGCGTATTCGGACCGCAATCCCCTCGCAGGCCAGTCCATCTCATTTTCCGGCGCAAGCTGATTGAGATCCACCGGCAGCGCCCGCAGAGTTTCCCGGTCATACGTATTGCTATTCTGGTTCCACAAACCCGAACCCGAGACCATGCAGGTGGAAGCCGCGGGAGTTCCGAAGAGCTTCAGAAAAAGATATTCGCCGCATGACATCCATCGCTGGGTGTTGCGAAATGCCGCCGGCCTGGCCTCGGCAAGCCAGGTGAGTTTCGCCGGCAGGTAGCTCGGGTGAAGAACGCAGCCGGTTCGGGCATGGACGCCGAGCGGGTCCAGCCTTCGCGCGAGCTGGGGCACCGCTCCGGCGCTTTGCGTGTCGAACGAGTGGAGGACGGGAGTAGTGGGCTGGCCATTCCCATCCACGCCCAGAACGTTGTGCCAGAAGGTGCACACGGCAACGGCGGCGGGGCGAACGTGTGAGGCGGTGATCTGCGCATGGATGGCCGAAAGGCTGTGGACGCACAGGCCGCAAAGAAAGTCCGCATCCACCTCGACGCCGCCACTGGCGGTGGCGCGCAGCTCATAGGGCAGATGGAGGCCGAAGCCAGGGACCTCACGTCCTTGTCCGTCGTATAAAAGAGTGCGGACGGAAGATGAGCCGGCATCAAGCGTCAGGATCGTGGTTTCGCTTTCCTTACGGAGCGGGGGTTGCTGGAATTCCGGCATAGTGTTGGAGCAAATCGGGAAGCTTTAGGGTGAAGGCAGACCGCGCTAGCAGCACGTCACATCCGGCAGCACGGGCCTCCGCGGCAAGCTCGGCCTGAACGTGCGACAAAAATCCTACCACGGTCACTTGCCGAGTGGCGGGATCGTTTTTCATCTCTTTGAGCAGCGCCACCGCCTGTCCGGAGCAGTGATTGAGGTCCAGGATCACCGCGCCAACGTTATCGGTATTCAATCGCTCTTTCACGCTCTCTTTTATGCCGGACGGGCTCGCCGTCTCAATCCCGATTCCCAACAACTTCGCCGTCTGCTGAATCTTCGACAAGAAGATGAGATCTTCCACAACCACTATGATTTTACCGGGCATGCTCTCTCCTCTTTCGCAGCGCTTTGCGGCTTCGCGTCTCGGCGCGTGATGCTTCCCGGTATCCAACGGCGCTATCCCGCAAAGGCGGCAAGCACCTTCTAATGATAGCCGGGTTACGCGTGAATGTCACAGATCTGGATGCTGCAAGCTACCCCAGCTTGTGGTAGACTCTCGTCCTTGCGCCGGGATACACAATTCGGCGAGGGGAGTTGAATGATGCGGAGCCTGCGATGGGCGACGTTGGGCGTGGTGGCATTTTCTCTTTGCGGCTTTGCGCGCGGCCAGGAGCCTTCCGCCACCAGCCCGCCGCCATCGAGCGCCGCACCGCTCTCCCAACGCGTGGTGCATTATCAGATTGACGCGCGGCTCGATCCCGTGAAGAAGACGATCGAGGCCACGGAAACGTTGACCTACAAAAACCTGACGGGCCAGCCGCAGGATACATTCCCTTTTCATCTTTATCTGAACGCCTTCCAGCCCCAATCCACCTTCATGCGGGAGGTGCGGCTTTACGGCACGCGCGGCACCACGGCGGGTTCGAAATGGGATCCCAAGCACTACGGCGCCGAAGTGGTGAAGTCCTTCGTGGCTCAAGGCGGCGACCTCACTCATCAGATTGAATTCATCCAGCCCGACGACCGGAACAAAGATGACCGAACCGTGTTCCAGGTAAAATTGCCGAAGCCGGTGGCGCCGGGTGAAAGCGTTAATTTCCAGATCGCATTTCACGACCAGTTGCCCGAAGTGTTGGAGCGGACGGGCTACAAGCGAAACTTCTTCATGGTGGGCCAATGGTTCCCGAAAGTGGGCGTGTGGTGGCACGGCGCGTGGAATTGCCATCAGTTTCACGCCACCACGGAATTTTTCTCGGATTTTGGCGTTTACGATGTCCGCATCACCGTGCCCAAGAGCTACGTCGCGGGCGCAGCCGGAGACCTGGTCGCAACCATCAACAATCCGGACGGCACCAAGACGCTCACATACCATTCTGACGACACTCACGATTTCTCCTGGACGGCCAGCCCGGACTTCACCGATGTTGAAGATTCCTGGACGGGCAGCGCCGGCACGGTGAAGATTCACCTGCTCGTTTCTCCCGGCCACATGCGCATCGCCCCGCGTTACATCCAATCCATCAAGGGGACACTCGACCGGTTTGACAAATGGTACGGGCCTTATCCTTATGACCGCATCACCATCGTCGATCCACCGGATGGAGGCACGGACGCCGGCGGGATGGAGTATCCCACACTCATCACCGGAGACTCAGCCTGGTGGGAACCGCGCGGGCTCAAGCTGACGGAGCTCGTAACGGTACACGAATTCGGCCACCAGTATTGGTACGGCATGGTGGCCACCAATGAATTCGAAGAGGCGTGGATGGACGAGGGCATCAACAGCTATAGCGAAGTGAAAGTGATGGACTCGCTCTACGGCAAAGGTCGTTCCGCGGTTAATTTCCTGGGTATGACGGCTGATGACGCCGAACTTCAGCGTGACACCTACCTCGCCCTACCCGACACAGACCCCATGACGCGCTTCGGTTGGAAGTTCATGTCAAGCAACGCCTACGGGACCATCAGCTACGGCAAGACGGCCACGGTGCTCTTGACGCTGGAAGGCATGATTGGCGAACCGGTGATGCGCCAGGCCATGCACACCTATTTCCTGCGCTATCGCTTCACGCATCCGACCCACACCGATTTCTTGAAAACAATTGAGGACGTCTCCGGCCAGAACTTGGAGCCCTTCTTCGATCAGGCGGTTTACGGCACCAAAATGCTGGACTACGCCATAGAGAAGATCGGATCCGACCGCGCCGACTGGTACTTACCGAGGGTTCCCAAAGTTCAGAAGGGGAAGACTCTATACAACGATCAAGTGCTGGTGCGGCGCAAGGGTACCTTCATCTTGCCGGTTGAGGTGGAGATCAAATTCGACAACGGGGAAAAGGTGCGGGAGCATTGGGACGGCAAGGACCGCTGGGCACGGTTCACCTATCTCAGGAAGGCCAAGGTGGTCTCGGCCGAAATCGATCCGGACCACAAAATCTGGCTGGACAGCAACTTCTTCAACAACAGCCAGACGGCGGCAGCCCACCAGGGCGCTACGCGCAAGCTCTCGAATGACTGGCTGTTCCTGACGCAGTTCTTCGAACAGCTTCTGGCATGGCTGGCGTGATCACGGGTTCTGTAGCGGCGGTCTGTGACCGCCGGTCCTACATTCTTAACGACGTCGGCGGTCTGTGACCGTCGGTCCTACATTCTTAACGACGTCGGCGGTCTGTGACCGCCGGTGCTACATTCTTAACGACGTCGGCGGTCTGTGAC
>JBOGKI010000242.1:0-7130 GCA_050745605.1 Terriglobia bacterium
TCTTTGTCCTTCGCTCCTCCTTCGTCTCCCGCTTGCCGGTGATCGTCAGACGGCGCGGTTCGACACTGATCTCCAGCTCTTTCGGGCTGAATCCCGGTACCTCAGCTCGAACGTTGAAACCCTCGTCGGATTCGGTCATCTCGATGTGCACCGGGTGCAACAACTCCGACTCAGCCTGGAACCAATCCTGAAGATCGTTTCCGAACGATCGGCCGTTGCTCTCGAAGATTTCGAACGCCCGGCGGGCAATCGAATCATACAGGCGTTGAAAGCGCTCGAAGAAGTCGCCTTCTTTCTTGACAAGCTCGGACTCCTTCTTCGCTTGTACCACAGCTACTGATTGGGCTGCCATGATCTAAACCTCCTTCGTCGATAGTTCAATCCGCGCTTTGCGGACCTGACGACTTAACTTACTCTATGGCGGCGCTATCCGCTGTGATTTCGATCACATCCCATTGTGACCAGCGCCACCGCGTGCTGGGAGGCGCCGTGATCAGCGGTACCTTGGCTGGCTCGATCCTTCGCACAGCGCCCTTGAAACGGCAACTCTCCCGGACTGGGCATCAGCGCCTTTCCGAACCACTGCTGAAAACGTTGTATAACCACGCAAAGAAAAATCCTCCCAGCCCTCCGTCCACCAGGGCGTAGCCGGTTCCGGTGAGCACGCTCAGAATCGTGTGGGAGTTGTGGAAGCCTGGATAGATCGAGCTCAGCATCTGCAACAGGTTGTAACCATAGGAAGCGGAGATCAAGTTGATGATCCCAACCAAAAGGACGCAACCGCCCCCACAAGAGGGCGAGCGCGATCGTGCAGGATTTGATCGATAGACGCATTTTACGTGCCTCCTTCATTCAGATTGAAAGACCAACGCCCGGACATTATCACCGCCCCGATCCCGTAAGCAACCCGCTGTGGTTCCGCTCGACTATTCGGTAGGCGAAAAGCTTGATCCGGTCGTTCAACACGAACCAAGCAAGAGCATATCCCCAAACGAGCAACGTCCAGCCCCAGCCTATCGGCGCCATAAAGACACCCCACATCGCTGCGGCTGTGGCCAGGAATTTCGTTGCCACCGCGCTCCATAACAAGATCGGAGCCGGCCGGCTCGACCAGAAAGGGCCCCTGGTGCGCGTTAAGAATATGGTCAGGTGGCCGGCGACGGCGAGCTTGAGAAACATGAAAGTTTGAATGACTGCTGCTGTGAGATGAAAAGTTCGTTCTCCAAGATAAAAAAGTCCAAACGAGGCTGCAACACCGGCTAGACCCAATACGCTCGATATGCCCAGCACCATCCGCATGTTCCAAGCCTCAGGCTGGTTGGAGTAATGCACGCGGTCATAAGCAATCGCCAGGATGGGCCCGTCATTCAGCAACGCCAGCAAGACAATCATCACGGCGGTCACAGGGTAGAAGTTGAAGATGAGGATGGAAAGCGTCATGAATAAAAGCACGCGAATCGTTTCTGCGATGCCGTAGATGGCGTAGCTCGTCATCCGTTGGAATATTTTTCGGCTCTCCTTGATGGCGTCGATGATTACGGATAAGCCGGGCGTCGTCAAAACCATGTCCGCCGCGGCGCGGGCAGCATCGGCGGGCTGGCCACGGCGATGCCGGCATCAGCCTTCTTGAGCGCGGGCGCGTCGTTCACGCCATCGCCCGTCATGCCGACGATGTGCTTCCGCTGCTGCAATACCTCCACAATGTGGTATTTGTGCTCGGGGAAAACCTGGGCAAAGCCGTCCGCTGCCTCGATCGCATCAGCCAACGGGCCGGCTTGATAGTGGGCGGTTTCACTGAATAGCGACGCGTCCAGAATATTCTGACCCAGGCCGAGTTGGGGGGCTGTCTCCTTGCCGATGGCGATCTGGTCGCCCATCACCATCTTCACTTTGACGCCCATTTGCCTGGCCGTCTCGATGGTCGCTTTGGAGTCTTCACGGGGCGGATCGTACAGCGGCAGTACGCCCAGAAATCGCCACTGTCCGCCGTCATCCGCCCGCGCCACGCCCAGCGATCGAAAGCCTCGGGCTGCAAACTCGTTGACGGCCCTCTCCACTTGCGGCTGAACCTCCGAGGCGTTGGCCGCCAGCGCCAGAATCACCTGCGGCGCACCTTTGGTGACTTTGAAAACCTGTCCGTCAGGGCCCGTAACAGTTGCCTCAGTACGCTTATGGACCGGATCAAAGGCTTGAAAATGCGTCATCCGGCAGCCGTTTCTTGACGGTTGGCTCGTAATACCGCCCAGCACCGCCAGATCGATGGGGTCTTTGTTTTCCGCGCGCGACGCCAGCGCCGCACTCTCGATCACTTGTTCCGGCGTGACGCCTTCAAGGCTGAACGGCTCGCCGAGGGTGAGTTTGTTTTGGGTGAGCGTCCCGGTCTTGTCCGAGCAAAGCACATCCATGCCCGCTAACTCTTCGATGGAGGCCAGGCGGCTGACAATGGCCTGCTTGGCGGCGAGCACGCGCGCGCCCACCGCCATGGTGACCGACAACACGGCAGGCATGGCAACGGGAATGGCAGCCACGGTCAGAACCAGCGCAAATTCCAAGGTCGTCATCATCTTGTCGCCGCGGAAAAGCGCGACCGCCAGGATCAGAACCACCAGCGCCACGGCGATGACGATCAGGAAGTCTCCGATCTTTAAGACCGCCTTTTGAAAATGGCTGACCGTGTGAGCTTCCTCGACCAGGCGCGCCGTCTTGCCAAAGTAGGTGTTCTTGCCCGTGGCATAAACCACCGCGTTGATCTCGCCCAACTTGAGAATTGACCCTGAGTAGACCTCCTCACCGGGCTTGTGGGTTACGGGCAGTGACTCTCCGGTCAAAGCCGACTGGTCCACCTCAACCGGGTCGCCCTCCATCAGCCGGGCGTCGGCGGGAATAATGTCGCCGAGTCGCAACCGGATGAGATCGCCCGGCACGAGTTCCCGCGCAGGCACGGCGGTCCAGGCGCCATCCCGTTTGACTCGGGCTTCGAGCGCCAGCCTCGCCTGGAGGGCGGCAATGGCGTTGCCGGCCTGGTACTCCTCCCAAAATCCCACCACCGCATTCCCCACCAACAGCACCATAATGATGGCAAAGTCTTCCCAGTGCCGCACCACAGCCGAGAGAACCGCAGCCACTTCGATCATCCAGGCGATTGGGCCCCAAAAGTAAGAGAGAAACTTGAGGAGGGGATTGACTTTCTTCTCAGGCAGCTCGTTGTAGCCGCTCTCTGCCAGCCGACGCCGGGCTTCGTCGCTGGTGAGTCCTTCGGGTGCTGCGGTTGGGCCCTGAAATGGCGGGGCTTGTGTGTGTCCTGATGCCGATTCCTGACCGGGATTCACGGTCATCGTCTTCTCTCTTGTGTTTGCGTGATGACGATCTCGATTTGACTCTGCCGCTTTTGGTTTCCCGGATTGCCTTTGCAGCACTAAATATGAGGGTGAGGGAGCGGGATGTTCCGCATGCCGCTCCCTCCGGCCCTGCCGCGGGCTTACGCACCTTTCGCCTCAACTGCGATCTTCTTGGCTGGAGCCGCTTTCGTCATCTCCAGCGCCACAATGCCATTTTCGAGTGTTGCCTTCACCTTCTCGGTGTTGATTTCGGCCGGCAAATCGACCACACGCAGTAACCGGTCTGAGCACTGTTCCTTGTACAGCGTCTTCCCTTTTTTCTCTTCTTCCTTGGTCTCCCGCTTGCCGGTGATCGTAAGGCGGCGTGGTTCAACGCTGATCTCCAGCTCTTTCGGGCTGAATCCCGGTACCTCGGCCTTCACGCTCAAGCCTTCATCGGATTCGGTCATCTCGATGTGAACCGGGTGTAGCAGTTCCGACTCAGCTTTGAACCAGTGTTCAAGATCGCGTCCGAACCCTCCCTCGCCCTCAAATATCTCAAATGCCCGGCGGGCAATCGCATCCTGCATGCGTTGAATCCTGTCGAGGAAATCGCTCTCCTTGGCGACCTCCGGCCCTTTCTTCGGCTGTAATACGGTTACTGGCTGTGCTGCCATGATGTAAACCTCCTTAATCGATAGTTCAATCCGCGCTTTGCGGGCCTGACCACTTGACCTTACTCAATGGCGGCGGGACCCGCTGTGATGACGATCACATCCTATTGTGACCAGCGCACCCTCATGCTGGGGAGGGGCCGTGATGAGCGTTGGCGTTGCTGGCGCGGCGGACGCGCGTTGCCGAAAGGCGACAGGACGAAAAGGGGATTCTGCGGCTGATTCTGCCGAAGGCGACCGTGGGCGAGGTGCTGGAACAGCATGCAGGTAGCGCGGACCTCCGCTCTTGAGGTCCGCGGCTTGTTTCTTCGCGGGTGGCGCCGACATTGCTTTTGATGTCGCGGGTGACGCCGACATTGCTTTTTATGTCGCGGGTGGCGCCGACCTTGCTTTTCATGTCGGCGACCCGAAGGTCGATAGGAGAGCTAGAGCGGGTAGCCACGGCAAGCGCATTTCTTGCCGTGGGTTCTTGGCGGGTGGCGCCGACCTTGCTTTTGAGGCCTGCGTTTATCGCCGACCGCGTCATTCCCGTGTAGGCGGGAATCCAGTCTTCACGCAAATAAATTGGACCCCCGTTTTCACGGGGGTGACAGGCGGTGGTCGCGGGCTGGCGCCGACCGCGTCATTCCCGCGTAGGCGGGAATCCAGTCTTCACGCAAATAAATTGGACCCCCGTTTTCACGGGGGTGACAGGCGGTAGTCGCGGGCTGGCGCAAATGCGGCGCCGTTTGCCGTGCTTGCTGGGGCGCCTAGATCATAAAAGCGACGTAGGCGCCACCCGTCGTGCGCGTGGTGATAAAATGCCGGTAGCCACGCCACGCTTTTTCTGCCGTGGGCGTTTATTCGGACCCAGCGCGACATGGCCTGATTCTGAGCCCGGTCTCCTAGACACGGCCAACCGCGCCGCCTCTGCGCCACCCGCCCCGTTGGCAGTTTGCCTGTGAAAAAGGTACACTGGTCACGTTGCCGACGGTTTTGAGGACAGGAGCATACCGGTTCTTTTTCTACTCGGCTGATCGGGACGAACCTCCTCACGTGCACGTGGAGCGGGAAGACTGTGAGGCCAAGTTCTGGCTTGACTCTGTGCGCCTGGAGCGGAGCCGCGGCTTCGGCCGGGCGGAACTTCGCCGGGTCGAGTCTCTCGTCAAGGAGCGAGCGGCCGTGTTGCTGAGAGGATGGCATGACTTTTTCGGGAACTGAAGTCAAGGAGCCGATGGCTCGAAGCCTGAGTGTGAGCGACGAGGCCCTGGTGGTGGACTTGGCTGACGGCAGAACAATCGCGGTGCCGCTCGCCTGGTTCCCACGCCTCGCGCACGGCAGTGCCACGGAGCGAGCCAACTGGCGCTTCATCGGCGGCGGGGAAGGTATTCACTGGCCTGACCTGGATGAAGATATCAGCGTGGAGAGCCTCCTCGCGGGCCGGAGGTCGGGCGAGACCCAAGATTCGCTTCGACAATGGCTCGACGCTCGCAAGGTTGGCTAGCCATGGCTTTAACCAGCCGGCGCTGCGCCTCCCCCACCCGCCCCTTTTGCGAGGACGACGATACGTTGGGTGTTGCGCAATGTCCGGATCGCAGTCATTCCCGCGAAGGCGGGAATCCACGCGGGTGGCGTATACATCGCGGCTTTTGCGATGCGTGCGTTGCAAGGCAGGTAGCCACGGCAAGAGCCTTTCTTGCCGTGGGTTCTTGATTGGAAGGAACAAAAGCCCACGGCATAAAAAGCATGCCGTGGCTACAGCGCTGTCGGCGCTTGATCCGAGACACGGCAAACGGCACCGCGTCTGCGCCAGCCGTGGGTTTTCGGACTCGAAGGCTTTCTCAGTGGAATTATGATAGATGAAGATCGGCGGGCAGCTTTGACTCGGCACGGAGTATGGACACTAGGTATATATACCTAGTGTCCATAGGCTCAAGGACTCGCGGGTGGCGCATACATCGCGGCCTTTGCGATGTGTGCGTTGCAAGGTAGGTAGCCACGGCAAGCGTTTTTCTTGCCGTGGGTTCTTGATTGGAAGGAACAAAAGCCCCCGGCATAAAAAGCATGGCGTGAGTACAGCGCTGTCGGCCTTTGATCACAGACACCGCAAACCGCACCGCTTCTACGCCAGCCCCATACTCGCTTGCTGGGGTGCCTACATCATGAAAGCGACGTAGGCGCCACCCGCGTATGGCCTCCGAGTTCCTGATAAAGCTGGGCCAAGCCTCACAAGAGTTTACGGCGCTTAGTGAGTTGAAGAGTCCTGTATTTTGAGTTATATCTACTGGCGACAATCACGCCCCTCGTGCCGGATCATGGACTGTGCTGCAAGTTACAAATTAGAGAATGGATTGAGAATTGCACTCAGAGAAGCGCACAGCGATGGAATTACTGATTATGGGTGCTGTGTTCACCGGGTTTAGCCTCTTGCTTGCGGGTGCGATCGCCCTCGCGGTAGTGAACAGGAGCAAAGAGGCCTTCGCTTTGCTCGGTTCGGTGGTGCTGGTCGGAGTTACCCTTGCAACGCTGCTTGTTACGCAGAGGAAGTCGAGGCTTGAATGGGCTTTCCCCACCTCGGTGGTGCTGGATACCGCCGAGGGCGCGCCGCCGGTAGTGATACTCAACGCTAACAATTACGGGAGGATGAGGAGGTTTCGCGACCTTTACGGCTTTAGCCATCCTGCAGCGCGCGGGACTAGCGGCGCACTTTGGCAGCAGGGCATCACAGTGTCCGTACCGGCTGGCTACGAACAAAATAGAGCTTTTGTGTATTGCGGCGAATTGCTCCAATATCACGTCCTTTGTGTTGTGCGGAAGCTACAAGCCGGTGGACACCTGGTTGGCACAGTTTGCGGCACTCCAGTCTCCGAAATCTACACCCCGTTTCGACTGCCAAAGATCCAAAAATATTTGGGCAACCGGCTGCTCCCGGTCATCACTCAGAATCGTTTTGCGAACAGCGATTCGGAGCGAGCAGAATGGGAGATTGCGACCCTTCCTCTGCCCCCGAAGACCACCCAGCAACTTATCCGTCGAAAACGTCACGACATCGGCTCCCGCAGCCAGGGCTTCGGCCGGCATCGGCTCGTGGGCAAGCCCAAACTGGGCCGTATCGACGAGGGAGCCGCTTCCGTTGTCGACAATCAGGGGTATTCCATGG
>JBOGKI010000243.1:0-7091 GCA_050745605.1 Terriglobia bacterium
CTTGTCCACAAATTGCATCAGCCGCTCGTTAGGAATGCAGATCACGGTGTCCACGGAGCCGCCCAGCTCTTCGAGACCCTGTTCGGCCTGTTGCATCCGGCGCTTGCCTTCGAACGCGAACGGCTTTGTGACCACTGCCACCGTCAAAGCTCCGAGCTGCTGGGACAGGCTGGCGACCACGGGAGCGCCACCCGTGCCCGTTCCCCCGCCCAGACCGGCAGTGACAAACACCATGTCCGCCCCGTCCAGACAATCCAATATCTTTTCCGTATCTTCCAGTGCTGCACGCCGTCCAATCTCCGGATTGGCTCCAGCACCCAAGCCCTTGGTGAGCTTCGCGCCAAGCTGAATCTTGATCGGAGCCTTGGAGACGCTGAGGGCTTGGAGGTCGGTGTTCGCCACCATGAACTCGACACCCTCGAGTTTGGCAGCGATCATGCGGTTGACGGCGTTGCCGCCACCGCCGCCCACGCCGATCACCTTGATCTTTGCGCCCTGGCGCAGCTCGTCGGAAAAATCCACGCGAAGATTGCCGTTTTCTTCTTCAAAGTTCATTGCCAACCCTCTTCCGGTCCAGGTTAGTCCTCAGCGCCAGCATACCAGAGGAATCGTCACCTGAACTCGCCTTTGTTTTCGCCAATTCCCTCGCCTCAATCTCCCTTGCCGCGGAACATCCCCAACAGTTTTCCCCTCAAACTTGTTTCCCGGCCACTTTGCAAATGGCGCAGACGATAACCGTGGATCACCAGCCCCACCACGGTCGCAAGAGCGGGATCCAGCAGATTCTCTCCCATTTTTTCGAGGCCGCTGGGCTGTCCCAGCCGGGCGGGCAGCTTCAGTGTGCGCTCTGCAAGAGCCATCAAGCCACCCAGTTTCGCTCCCCCACCCGCAAACACCATTCCCGCGCCCAATTGCCGTTCTAACCCGGACCGGCTCAACTCCATTTGCACAAGCTCCAGAAGCTCGAAAGCTCTGGGCTCGATGATCTCATTCAGCTTGCGGTAATCGATCATGCGAGCCGGACGGTCGCCCACGCTGGGGACTTCCACCGCTTGTTCTCCAGGTAGAGCAGGATCCCGCCGGCCCCATTCCATCTTGATCTTTTCAGCTTCAGGAATCGGCGTAAGAAGGCCCACCGCAAGATCATTGGTGAAATGCTCGCCGCCTACCGGAAGAGATGCCGAATGGCGGATGCTTCCCTCGTGGTAGCAAATCAAGTGGGACGACCCGCCGCCCACATCAGCCAACGCGACTCCGAGCTCGCGCTCATCCGGCGTCAAGCAGGATTCGGCCGCAGCCAGCGCCTCGAAAACTGTGTCGTTCACCACGATTCCCGCGCGGTTGACGGCGGTTACAACGTTTTCATGGGCGCTGGCTGATCCCAAAATCAAATGAATGTTCACTTCCAGCCGCGAGCCTACCATGCCCACCGGATTCCGAATTCCATTTTGGGAATCGAGCAGATATTCCTGCCGCTCGGCATACACCAGTTTGCGATCCGGAGGCAGCGAAACTCCTTGAGCAAGCTGGAAAACCTTGCGGACATCTTCGGTCTTCACTTCCCGCGTGGTTTCAGCCGACTTACCCAGGGTCAGCGCGCCCCGCGAACTGGCGCCGCTAACGTGAGGCCCGCCAAAACCGGCGTAGACATTATCAATGGAGACGCCGGCAGATTCCTCAGCGGCTTCCACCGCCTTCTTGACGGAAAGGACCGCGGAATCCATATTGACGATCAGACCCCGGCGCCATCCCTTGGACTCAGAAACACCAAATCCCCGGACTTCCAATTTGGAATCCTCACCGCATTGGCACACCAGAACACAGGTCTTGGTGCTTCCCAGATCCAATCCGGTGATGTAGGCGCCTTTGCTCACAAACTTTTCGTCATCTCCCGGTTCCAGCGAAGTCCCGCTAGCGCCGTGGCACGATAGCCGGAGAATCAAGCGGCTCGTAGCGCCGGCATCTTGCCGGCCAAAGCCGCCGAGACGGCGGCGCTACAACGAAAACCCAATTACGAGAAATTACACTAATGGGCGCCGCGCTCAGCCGCGCCCGCCGCTCGAGTCTGTCCTTTTTCTGCTTCGTCCCCCTGCGGAGGCGGGGATCCAGCCGGATTGACTACCACTTGGTCCGGATACCGCAAGTCCATGTTACCGACTTTGGTACCGGCTGAGATCACCTGGGGCATGAGCACTACAAATCGATGGAATCGTTCTGCGAACTTCCTTTGACCGAAATACGCTAAAACCGTGCGGCTCCCTTGAACCAGCAATGCTTTCAGGTTTTGCGCGTCAGTCAGGTCCACTTCCGAGATAATCCAACCTGACTTGGCCGCTTCGCCGGTTGTCTGACGCTGGAAGTCCCCATAAAGCGCAACCCGCGCTTTCCGGTCAGCCAGGCTCGATACTGAATCCAGCCCCCAAAACACCGGAAAATCAAACCGCGCTTTCCCTGGAGGCTCCAGGATGACTCCCTCGCGATCAATCAGCTTGATCGCCCCCCCCACGTTCACGAAGCCAACCGGTTGCCGTTCCACCAGCCGGACCTGGAGTTGGTCCGGAAAAGCGCGGATCAGCGTCGCAGACTCGACCCAGGGAATCGCCTCCACGCGAGATCGCAATGCGTTCAGATCCAGGCGGACGGGCTGGATCCCGGTTCTTTCGAGCAGGGGCCGATCTATGCGGAGGGCACTCAGGACTTCCGCTCGTGAAACGTCATGGTTCCCATCAATCTCCAACTGATCGGGATTCATAACGAACAGCGGCGTCCGCTGGACATAAATGGCCAGCTTGTAGAGGCCGAACGCCGAAGGCAGGCCAATACAGATGAGTACCAAGCCAAACCTGATCAAAGCGGCAGCGGTGGCAAATCGCCGGCGCCGCACGGCGACCGTCTTCTGGCGCCGCCGGTAAGGCGGTTCGGCTTCCAGCCCGAGTTCCTGCGGAAGCGGTACGTCCTGAAGAATATCCACCGGTTTCAGGCCTCAATGACGTGTGGCAACCGGCTAATCCCACCAGCCCGGAAATGCCGGCGCCAAGCCGTGAGCTCGATGACGTAGGATCGGGCCTGGCGCTCGGCCAGGAAGAACCGGAGGACCGCTCCTGCGGCCCTCGACATATGTTGACGCGGACCGATTTGTTGATAACAAAGCACCTTCAAGCTTCGTTCCTTCAATTTGCAACTCCATGCCTGCCGGTTCGGTTTTGCATTTTTAGCATCGTCTCCTCGCCAGACGCGGCGAAGGAAGTAAGCTCCCCGATGTTTCATGTCTGGCATCTGGCACCTGAAACCTGGCCGCCACATTAGCATGGTCGAATGAGACGCCTGAGACAGGCGAGACGAGTGAGACGAAATATTTTGGGGCGAGTTTCAAGATCGCATCGCCTCTAAGTCCGGTCTGCTGCTGCGCTTCGAGTAGCCGTGAACGCTTCGGCCAGAGCCTCCCCGACTCTCCAGACGTTCCCCGCCCCAATCGTCATGACCATCAGGGGCGGCTGAGCTTCGGCCAAAATTTCCCGGACTATTTCATTCTCCGAAACCGCAAGCCGCGCTCCCCGGCAACCCTGTTCTTGCATGCGCTTCACCAGCGCCTGCGAGGTCACGCCCGGAATGGGGGTTTCGTTGGCCGGGTAGATGTCCATAACATAAACCCGCTCCACTCCCTCAAATGCCGGCGCGAAGTCATCAAACAGGAACTTGGTCCGGGAGTAACGGTGCGGTTGGAAGATGGCCCAGATGCGACTCGCGCCGCGTGAGCGCGCCGCATCCAGTGTCGCACGAATCTCCGTGGGATGGTGGCCGTAATCATCCACCACGGTCATGCCGTCGAGCTCAGCCTTGATCTGGAAGCGCCGGTCGGCCCCGCGGAATCGCTTCAAGCCTTCGCGAATGGCGTTGACTTCAAGACCCAGCTCCAAGCCCACCGCCACCGCCGCCAAGGCGTTTTGAACATTGTGCCGGCCCGGGACCTCGAGGGAGAACCGGCCGAGCTCGCGGCCTTGTTCAAACACCTCGAAGCTCGACCCTCCGTTGTTGGCGCGGATGCCGCCGGCCGTCAAGCGCGCTCCCGGCTCAATTCCATAAGTAGTCAGCCGCCGGCGAACCTGAGGAAGAAGCGGTTCGAAGGCTTCTTTCCAAGGGTGATCCCAACAGGCGATCACGGCGCCATAAAACGGCGTTTTATTCATGAAAGAAAGAAATGCCGACCGGATTTCATCCATGTCTTTGTAGTGATCCAGGTGTTCCCGGTCAATGTTGGTGACCACGGCGATCGAGGGCAAGAGATACAAAAAGGATCGATCGCTTTCATCCGCCTCCACCACCATGAGTTGGCCTTTGCCCAGCCGGGCGCTGGACCCGAAAACGTCCAAGCGGCCGCCAATCACCGCCGTGGGGTCAAGCCCGGCGTGGGTCAGCATGACGGCGATCATGGAGGTGACGGTGGTCTTGCCGTGCGCGCCGGCCACGGCGATTGAAAATTTGAGGCGCATGAGCTCAGCCAGCATCTCGGCGCGCGGGATCACGGGGATGTGCAGTCGCCGGGCTTCAAGAACTTCCGGGTTATCGGGCAAAACCGCAGATGAATACACTACCACTTGAGCGCCTCGAACATTCTCCGCCGAATGCCCCACGGCGACGCTCGCGCCCAAGCCCCTTAACCTTTGCGTGACGGCAGTTTCCTTGACGTCAGAACCGGTGATGGCGAAGCCCAGGTTTAGGAGCAGCTCGGCGATGCCGCTCATCCCGATTCCGCCGATCCCCACAAAGTGGATGTTGCGGATCTTTCCGAGGGTCAAATAGGAATCCATGCTATTTCCAGTCATCGTGTTGGAGGGACAGGTGTCAGAAGCCAAATTGTACGAGGACCACCCTGGCCGCTGAGTGCATTCCTGAAACCTAACACCTGAATCCTGCCAGTTCCAAAACCAAATCCGCAATGCACTTCGCGGCCTCGGGCACGAAAATCCGGCGAGCGTTCTTCTCCATTTCAATCAACTTATCGGGACAGCTAAGCAAATCATCGACCGCCTGGCAAAACCTGGAAGGATTCAGGTCCTGCTGTTCCAGAATCCTTGCCCCACCCAGTTTTGCCAGCATCCGGGCATTCGCTAGTTGATGATGGTCGGAGGCCGAGGGCAGTGGAATCAGGATCGAAGCCCTTCCCGCCGCGGCAAGCTCCGCAACCGTCATGGCGCCGGCGCGCGACACGACCAAGTCGGCGCGAGCGAGAACGGCGGCCATGTCGTCCACGAAGGCATGAACCTCCGCATCGAGCCCTTCCGTGGCATACGCGGCTCGAACCCTTTCGAAATCACGCGAACCGGATTGATGGATGATTTTGAACGCCTCCCGGCGTTTGGCAAGAAGTGGCAGAGCGTCCATCACACCGTTGTTAATCGCCATCGAACCCTGGCTTCCGCCAACAATCAGCAGAGTCAGGGGAGACACGTGCTCCTGGGGCGGTACCTGAGCAATCGACCTGCGAACCGGGTGTCCCGTCCAACGCGCTTTCCTCCCAAAGTATGCCGAGGTCGCATCGAAACCCACTGCGGCCAGCGAAATAAATGGCGCCAACAATCGATGGGTGAAGCCCGGAACCGCATTCGGCTCGATCAACAACGTTGGGATTCCTGCGACCGCCGCCTCCAGCATCACGGGCCCCGCGAGATATCCGCCCATGCCCACGACCACATGCGGCCGAAATGACCGAAGAACGGAAGCCGACTGAATTGCGCTTTTCGGCAGGACCAGGAAATTCCTGACCCGCTGGGCGCCACCCATGTTTTTCAGCCCGGCAGCAGCCACCACATGGAGCTTGAATCCCTCCCGAGGAATGACGCGGGCTTCGAGACCCCGATCGGTGCCCAGGAATGCAATTTCGGGCGTGCCCTGACCTTGGCTTCGATCGGATTTCAGCTCCCACCTGCCTTGAATTTCGTGAGCCACCGCAAGAGCTGGAAAGATGTGGCCACCGGTGCCTCCTGCCGCCATCAGGACGCGAAGGCCCCGGGTTGCGATCCGATCCCGCCCGCTCATGGGTTTTTCAGTCCGTTGGATTCGTGCCTCGGATTCCATTAATTCCGTGTCCATCGAAGACACCGTCCCGTGACCGCCGATCCGTGGTTAATTCAAGTTGCGAAATGCGGGTGGTGAGGCTCGCCCGCCGGCGCCAACAGGCTGCTGAAAAAGTCGTTGGCGCTGTCATTCTGAGCCCTTCGGCTTCGCTCAGGGTAAACTCCGCGAAGAACGTACGCCTTGTATCTTCCACACGACAGGCCGATGCTTCGCGGAGCTTACCGTGAGCCTCTTCGCTTCGCTCAGAGCGATTCGAAGCGGAGCGAATCGGCTCCGCATGACAAATCAGGTTTTTTCACTGACCTGGCACGCCTCAAAAAGACGCGGCTATCCTCACGCCGTCATCCTCAATTCGCCTGCTGCGAAATATTCAGCAAAATACCGACGGCAATCAGATTGACCAACAGGGAGGAACCTCCGTAACTCACAAATGGCAGCGGAATTCCCTTGGTAGGGATCAGGCCGAGCACCACGCTGACGTTCACCACCGCCTGCCCCACCAGCATCACGGTCAAGCCAATGGCCAGCAGCTTGCCAAATGGGTCCGAGCAGAACGCCGCAGCCCTCAAGCCACGATAGAGGATCAATCCAAACGCCACCAGGACCAACGTCGCCCCCAGGAATCCCCACTCTTCAGAAATCACGGCATAGATAAAATCGGTGTGAGGCTCCGGAAGAAAGAAGAGCTTCTGCTTGCCCTCCATCAATCCGACGCCATTGATTCCACCTGTGCCCACGGCAATGAGAGACTGGAGCATCTGGAACCCTTTGCCGCGGGGGTCCTGGGCATAGTGGAGAAAACCCAAAAGCCGGTTCAGGCGGTAAGGGACGTGGAAGATCAAAAGGTACAGAATCGGCAGTCCCGCAGCCGCAGCGCCCGCAAAATACCGGACGCGAAGGCCGCTGGCGAAGAGCATCGCAGCCACCACCATCACAATCGCCAGCGCCGTGCCCAGGTCCGGCTCCTTCAGGATCAACGCCACCATGAGTCCGGTCACGACCCCAATGGGTAGCAG
>JBOGKI010000244.1:0-7074 GCA_050745605.1 Terriglobia bacterium
TTGGTCGGGAATGGCTAAAGCATACTCGCAGATTGAAGTCGATTTTGCGCTCGTTGGCTTCTAACATAATTTAAACACAGAGAGTTACCAGAAATCTCTATTTCAACAACCGGACAGTAGTGAAATCCTGTACCAACTATCCTCGAGTTTCAGGAGGCGTGCCACAACGATAAGCGCCGCCTTCGAAGCTTTCCTGAGGCAGCAGCCATGACGCACTGCTGCAAAAGTTCCTCTATCGATCGAGGCTACAGCACTGAAGGATGCCGCGAATTCCCGCTCATGCCGGTACTTCCCTCAACTTGCCGGTCTTTGCATCGTAAATGAAGCCCCGAACCGGAATAGTCTTGGGAATCCAGGGATGAGATTTCACTTTCTCGACCTGCTCGCGCACATCCTCCTCGAGATTAGTAAAGGCGTAAAAGCGGCCGGGAGCGACCGCGGCAGCACCCGCCTGTTTTCGGAGCTTGGCGGCAAGCTCTTCATCCTTGAATGTCAGCATGCCGCAATCCGTATGATGGATGAACATGAATTCCCGGGTGCCGAGCAAATGCTCAGAAATGATCAGTGACCGGAGAGCACTTTCATCCGCAATACCCCGGCGTTGCGGATGATATGCGCTTCACCTGCTTTCCAACCCAGGATACGAGGAATGTCGAGCCGCGCATCCATGCAGGCGACCACGGCCAGCTTGCGACCCGGTGGCATGGGGAGATGGCTCAGCGTGAAGGTCCGTGCATACTCCTCGTTGGCTTTGACAGTTTCATCGATTACGCTCATAAATATCCTCCGAAATGTGACGTTGAAAAACCTGCGAATCCATTCCGAGCCTCTCGCGAACGTTCAAAAAGAGCGCCGTAACCTCTTGCCGCCAGGCGCTCGTGGGGGACGAACCTACCCGCAACAGCATGCTATCGCATGGGTAGACAATCTCTTCTGGTATCTATGTGACCAGAGACTTTACCCGCTCCCAATCACTGAGAAATTGGTCCTGGCCCTTGTCCGTCAGGGGATGCTTGAAAAGCTGTGCGAACACTTTATAAGGCATCGTGGCGATCTCGGCCCCGGCTTTTGCTGCTTCGAGCACGTGAATCGGATGGCGTATGGAAGCCGCGAGAATTTGAGTCTTGAATCCGCAATTGCGGTAGATCGTCACGATGTCGCGGATCAGATCCATCCCGTTATGAGAAATGTCGTCCAGCCGCCCCACAAACGGGCTCACGTAGGAAGCGCCGATCTTGGCGACCAGCAGGGCCTGGGTTGCGCTGAAGCAAAGGGTGGGATTAATCTTAATCCCATCGGCGATCAGGCACCTGGCAGCGGTCAGGCCTTCCTTGGTTGTGGGGGTTTTCACGACGACCGACGGATGAAGTTTGGCAAGGCTATGCCCTTGCTGGCACATCTCTTTCACCTCGCGGGAGGTGACTTCCGCGCTGACCGGGCCCTTGACAATCTCACAGATTTCGACGATGCGTTTCTCAAACTTCGCCCCTTCTTTCGCAATCAGGGTGGGATTGGTCGTGACGCCATCGAGCATTCCCATGCCCGCTGCCTCGCGAATCTCATCCAGATTGGCTGTGTCCAGAAAGAACTTCATAACCTTCTCCTTTCGCCTACAAAAACTAATCGGGGATGGACATTCTTGTTTTTCTGCGGTCAAGAAGTGTATCCAAACTCCACGGATAAGCGTTCGCAGAGGCAAGAAGCAGCGAGCCGGCAGACACCGCGAAGACAGAGTAATTCAACGGGGCCTTGACTCCCAGGCCGAATACCATCCCCAGTGCAAAGGCCAACGTCAGCAAACCGCTCAGGAAGGCTGTCGCCCTGGTGCGGAAACCGGCAATCAATCCGATGCCCAGAACAATTTCGCATAGCGTGGCGGTCCACCCGGCCGCAGACGCCCAGCTCGCTGGAAACCACGGGTTCAGCTTGGCGGTGTAGGCCAGAAAATGGTGGAAGTTGCCCCACGCGACAAGCGGAGCGCCCGGCGGTCCCCAGGCGCCGAACCGGTCTGCAACGGCGGATAGAAAACCTGCCCCGAGGGCTAGCCGAAGATAGACGGTGGCATAACCACACCATGCCGGGTTTCTTCTTTCCGAATTCGTCCTGATCTTGATGCAATTAAGTTGCGCTCGCATGTCTTTTCCACTCACCGGCGTCGCGCGGTTTGAACTCCGCGCACTTGTCGCAGGGGTTCCATCAATGCCCTGTGTAATTCACCCACCAGATGGAGTTTGAGCCGTCGTCACTCACAAACAAAGAACCGTCGTTCCTGACCGCAATCCCCACGGGCCTTCCCCAGACATTGCCGTCCTGCTTCACGAAACCGGGCAGAAAGTCTTCGTAATCGCCAGCCGCTCGGCCATTCTTGAGAGGCACGCGAATGACCTCATATCCCGTCCGCACGGCCTTGTTCCAGGAGCCATGCTCGGCGGCGAATGCGTCACCGCGGTAGTCCTTGGGAAACTGCGCGCCTTCATAAAACGTCATTTCGAGCGACGCGTTGTGCGGCTGAAGCAACACGTCGGGAACGATGACCTTATTCTTCAATTCCGGATGCTTGCCCTCATGGCGTGGGTCCCAGTGTCCGCCGATGTAGTACCACGGCCAGCCGTAGAAGCCGTCTTCCCGGATGTGGGTAATGTAATCCGGCGGCAGATTGTCGCCAAGTTCGTCCCGCTCGTTGACCGACGCCCAGAGCTGGCCCGTTTGCGGGTTAATGGCGATGCCGACCGGATTGCGGATTCCCCAGGCATAGACGCGCACTCCCGAGCCATCAGGATTCGTTTCCAGGATGTCTGCCCGGTGGTACTCGATAGGGTTGTTGTCAGTATCATCTACGTTTGAGTGCGATCCGACCGAGATGAACATCTTCTTGCCGTCAAGGGAAAACGCCAGGTCCCGCGTCCAGTGCCCGCCTCCCCGAAGCCGTCCGAAGCCTGGAATCTTGGGCGCCACCATCTGGGCCGGGCCTCGCGTCTTGAGGTCGCCGTTTCGGTAGGGGAAGCGAACAACGGAGTCGGTATTTGCGATATAGATGTACCTCGGATTCGGTCCCGGAGGACAGAAGGCGATGCCAAAGCGCAACGTGAGGCCTGTAGTGAAGACAGACGCCTGACGTGGCTTTCCATCCGGCTGGACACCTCGAAACACGACGATCTGGCCCGACTGGCTTTCCGCCGCAAACAAATCGCCATTGGGCGCGGTTCGGATCTCCCGGGGATTATCCAGGCCGGTCGCGTACAACTCAACCTTAAATCCAGCCGACGCCTGAGGCCACGCGCCGGCTGGCCTGGGCACGAGCTTTGGCCCGTTATCTACAGATCGGGTTCCATAAGGCTGCGGCAGATCGGCCACCGTGATTTTGCGAAAAGTGCCGGGTTTCTCTGCGCGATAATCTGTGAACGCGCATTGGCCGCGTAACATGTTTGGCCTGGTACGAGCGCTACCGGTTGGCCCATGTGCGGAGTACGCGATCATAAGCAGAGCAACGAAGCTGGTGATGATGGTCATCACTACCTGAAAAAGCCGATTCATATTTCAACCTCCCTGCCTTCACAGCGCGCCCTGTCTTGTGACACCGTGCGTCTCATCAACGGCAATTCATGGGCGCCACCAGAGGCGTCCAGATCACCACCTGCTCAGGGGCCACAGCATCGTCCATCCGATGGCTTCTTCTGGTTTTCAATCCGCCGCCTGGCTTCAGCCAACCGTTTTTCGAAGGACCCACGCCAGCCAGGTGATAACGCCGGGATACGAAGCGCCACTCGGGCCTCGTCGAGATTCTCGGGATCAAAATACAACAGGTGATTAATTTTCCGCACGGTGATCTGTTCCGGACCTGCCTTAAGGCGTTCAAAGGAATCACCTGCTTCGAGTTCACCTTCTCCCAGGACTCGGAGCATGAAACCGACGCGGCCACTCGCCAGGAACATTTTGGGGAACTCAGGACGGCCCATCCTGATCCCCAGCTTGTAGCAGGGGACACGCGGCTGAGTTACTTCCACCTTGGCGTTTCCGACACGGAATATGTCGCCAATCGAGACATCATCTTCAAGCATCCCCTGCACTGTGAGATTTTCGCCGAACTGACCGAAGGTAAAATCCTCTCGCTGGAGCTCGCGCTTCCAAAAGCCGTAGTTTTCAACCGGGTAGACATAGGCTGCCTTGTAAATCCCGCCATGGTTAAGGAGATCCGATTGCGCGTCACCGTCCAGGTTCAGGCTGCGCAGCATCACCCGCCCCTTCACGGGCTGTTTGAAGATGCCTGTTCTGACTGTTTTCCCCATATAGCTGACTTCGCGGCCCGTTGAAACATTGATTGAGAGTATCTTCATCCACGCTCCCTCTTGATAAGTTGCGAAGTTGAACAGCCCCAGAGCCAACACGTTTTTAACCCTGAAACCGGCTTGGCGAATACGGTTCAAGCCTCTCGGAAGCTGAACCCGTAACGATAAGCTCGGAAATCAGTTTGGCTGTGATGGGCGTCAACAAAATACCGTTACGAAAGTGGCCAGTAGCAAAAACCAGGTTGCGCAACTCGCCGAAGCCTAGAATCGGCAGGTGGTCCGGAGTGTCGGGCCGCAAGCCTGCCCAAGCGCGGCGCAATCGCAACTGTTTAACGCAGGGCGTCATGCGTTCAGCGGCCTCCAGGATCAAGCGCAGCCCTTCACCCGTGACCGCATTCTCGAAACTGGCGTATTCCATAATGCTGCCCGCCACCAGCCTGCCTCCGGACCGCGGCACCAGGTAATGATGGCCCGCGCGCAACGTGGCGGGAAAGTTCGCCGCTCCCTCGAACTCCACCAATTGACCTCGGCAAGGCGTTACCGGAATGCGCATTGGCAGCGAGGCCGCTAAATCCGCGCACCACGCTCCCGCCGCCAGAACAAAGATCCCAGCGGCGTGCGTCGCCATCACGCTATTGCGCTCCTCAATGGCTTCCACTGCGCCGTTGCGCGCGATAAAACGGCTGACCGTCGAATGTGTCTGGAAGATTACCCCGGCCTTACGGCAGGCTTCAGCCAGCGCCGCCA
Organism: Terriglobia bacterium; assembly: GCA_050745605.1. Lineage (GTDB taxonomy): Bacteria > Acidobacteriota > Terriglobia > UBA7540 > UBA7540 > CALCEB01. Next base: position 5,034 of record JBOGKI010000244.1, read on the forward strand.
CAAAGAATTCATTATCCACGCGGGATTCTCCTGCCATGACAATCGCCTCACGAACGGCGGGAGATAGGCAGGGCACGCGCCGCAGCGCCTCTTCTGAAGTGAGGAGCTCAATCTCAAGTCCTGCGCTCTTCCCGGCTTGGTAAACCGGATGAAGCTCTGCCATCTCGCTTTCGTCGAACGCGGCCACCACGGTCCCATCCGGATGGAACTCCACTCGCTGCCCAGTCAAGCTTTCAACTTCCGCCGCGAACGCAGAATAAAGATCGCGGCTGCGTGCGCAAAGCTTGCGGAAGCAGTCCGGCTTGGCCACTTCGCTCTCGGGCGCAATCATTCCTGCTCCGGCGCCGCTCGCGCCGCACCCCGGTTCGCCTCGCTCATACAGGTGCACACGAAGCTTGGCTTGCGCAAGCCGTAAGGCAATAGAGCAGCCAATCAAGCCGCCGCCTACGATAATTACATCGGGATTTGTTTTAGCCGACATCTCTTAAAGTGCAAGGTGATTAGAGGGCTTGCAGTCCATCGCGGCCCTTCACGGCCAGCCAAACCACCACCGTGCTGAGCGTAGTGAAACATCCGCTGGCGCCAAGTCGCCCGCTGTGCTACCGGAACCTTGCACTCATGGTGCTTCGACCAGTTCTGCGAGCGGGAACGACCGGTGACTCCGCGAAGGCTCCAGGTAATTCTGCCGGTGCGTCGTGATCAGGAATTTGGTGAAGCCCGTGTTCTCGTTCGCCAGATTGTGCTTCTTCTGCAGTTCCACCCCATCCATTTCTCTTCGCATTTTCTCAAAGAGCTGCGCGGAGGGCGCGAAGCCGATGAAGTGAACTCCGGGAACCGGGGTCGGGCTCACCGGGACACTGGCATCAAACCCGAACGGATTTTCCACCGTATCGAAATCCTGCCTCAGGAAGAGGACCGTACCCTTGGGCAATTTCTCTCCATAGACAGTTGTCGTGTCCTTCTCCAGGCGCGAGAGAAATTGCATTTGGGCGTTGTGACCGGTCACGCCGTATTGCTTCGCATCGGCTTCGAGCTGCTCCTTGAAAGTGGAGGTTTCCGGGGCTTGCGATGGCGAGAGAATTTCCGGTCCCTCCGTCCGCCGGGGATTGAACATGCGATGCAGCCGATCCTTGTGGTCCAGGCTGTACCAGCCTTCCAGGTCAATCGCAATGTGGGAGAGATGCATGATCGTTCCGTGAGCGAAATAGCTCGCCGGCGTCTGATCGGTATACCCTGGAATGGTCTCGAAGCTCGGGAGGTTACCTTGCGCCAGGCCATGAACGTGGCTGGAAGTGAAGCCCATAAAAAGCATCGCGCCGGCAGGAATCTTATCCGCCCCGGGAATGCGCAGCCGCTTGGCCATGATGCGGGGCATGCCGCGGCCAGCAAAACCGCGACGGATCGAAGTGACGTTGAGGAGGTCACCTACATAGACATTTTCCACCGGGATGCTGTTCAATGAATGTGTGCCAGGATGGAACAGAGCGCAGATCACGTCGCTGATGTGCTCGTTGTAATCGCTTTTGAAGTGGAATGAAATGTCATTGTGTTCGAGGATGAGCGTTGCGGGGTCCTTGGGGAACTTGATGGTGTCGATCAGCGCCCAATCACCGCGCTTGTCGTTATCGAGCGTCCGGGGCATGTATGTGTTCGTGACGCTCGCCGGGATGTACTCCTTGAAATAAGGCAGACCGTAAGCGATCTGAATAAACAGCCCGCTTGGATTCAGTGGGTATACGCTCTCAATTTCTTTGAGAGCCTGCTCAAGGCGCTTCTGGGCGTTCTTCAAAGCGTTCTTATCGCCTTTGGGCAGGTGAAGCTTTGCCGCGACCACCGCATGCCAGAGCGGGACCACCGCCACAGGCATGCCCGCATGGTCTTCCACAGTGATGCCAGGCAGTTCGTATTGTGTTTTCGGAGGGGCGGCATCAAATCGCTTCGCATAATTGACAACCCCTGTCCAATCGATAACAGCAGCCATCACAACCTCCTTGGAGCTTGTTTCATAACCTGTGAACATGCAGGGCTCTCTGATTTGGAG
>JBOGKI010000245.1:0-7072 GCA_050745605.1 Terriglobia bacterium
TGCATCACTTACGGCATCGGGTTTCGCTTGGAGCCCCAGGGCCGCACCGGATTCGCGCACCTTTTCGAGCACATGATGTTCGAAGGCACGCCGGACGCGCCCAAGGGCATTTTTGACCGGGTGATCGAAGGCGGCGGCGGCTTTGTCAACGGCGACACGCGGTTCGATTTCACCGAATACATTGAGAGTGCTCCCATCTCCGCGCTCAATCCTGCCATGTGGCTTGAGGCGGACCGCCTGAAGAGCCTGGATTTTTCGGTGAAAAATCTGAATAACCAGCGGAACGTGGTGGAAGAGGAAGTCCGCGTCAATGTACTGAACCAGCCTTACGGCAGTTTCTACTGGCTGGACCTTCCACAGAAGGCATTCGACAAGTATCCCAACGCCCACAATTTCTATGGCGATTTCAAGGACCTGGACGCGGCCAACATCAAGGACGTGAAGACGTTCTTCGAGACCTATTACGCCCCGAATAATGCCGTGCTAGCGGTGGTGGGCGACGTGACGCCGGACGAAGTATTCGAGAAGGCGCAACAGTATTTTGGCTTGATCCCGAGACGGACGGTGCCTGCTAAGCCGGATGTGACGGAAGCCCCCCAAACTGCCGAGCGGCGCTCCGTTGAACCCGACAAGCTGGCGCGGATTCCGGCGCTCGCCGTCGGCTACCGCATGCCGCCGCGCAGGTCTTCTGACTCGATCGTCGGAGCGGTGGTGGGTGAAATGCTCCACAACGGGCAGGCTTCGCTGCTTTATCAGGCATTGGTGAAGCAGAAGAAGGTGGCGCTGGAAGTGGATGGCGGCGTCAACTGGCCCCTGGGCACGCCTTTCGAATATGGCGGGCCGACGCTTATGGCCTCGTTCATTGTTTATCCACCCAATGTCAGCGAGCAGGAAGTGCTGAGCGCCTACGACGCCGTGATTCAGAACCTGGCCGCGAACGGCGCCTCGGAAACAGAGCTTGAGCGCATCCGCGCCAAGATGCGCTCGGATTGGTACGGAGGGCTGGAAATCCCGGTGGAGCGGGCTTCAGTGATTGCGCACTTCACGCTGCTCGACGGGAGTCCCGACCGCGTTAATGAGACTCCCGATCAAATCGCGCACGTCACCTCGGACCAGGTGAAGGCTTTCTGCCAGAAGTATCTCGTGAAGGCCAATCGCACCATCATCGACCGCGTCCCTCAAGCGATGACGGGCAAGGCGGTTCATGCCGTTAAGGGCACGAAGGGAGGCCGGTAATGAAGCTGATGCGTATTGCGATGCTTGCCCTCGCCGGGCTGATGATTGTTCCACTGGCCGCGGCCCAGGAGAAGGGTCCGCCCCTGCCCAAAAATCTGCCGCCGTACGGTCCGCTGGTTCCGTTTCGCGCGCCGCAGGTTGTTCAGAAGCGTTTGGCGAACGGGCTGACGCTCTGGATGGTTCCGCGACCCGGATTTCCCAAAGTGTCCTTTGCCGTTGCCGTGCGCGGTGGCATGGCCTCCGATCCGAAAAACCGGCCCGGTCTCTCCAAGCTTTTGTTGGATACCATCGACCAGGGAACGAAGACCAAAAGCGCGCGGCAGATTGCCGAGGCCTTCCAGGCTGACGGCGGCGATCTGACCGGCGCGCCGCACGCGGATTTTGCGCCCATGGACATCAGCGTCCTGGCGTCGCGCGTTGCCTCCACCCTGGGAACGCTGAGTGACGTTCTTGAGAACGCGGCGTTCCCGGACGGCGAAGTGGCGCTTGCCAAGCGCAATGAGGCGGATTCCCTCCGCGCCTCCGAGGCGGACCCGTCATTCCTCGCCGGGCGCGCCCTGGCCCGGGAGATGTTCGGCGGCCATCCCTACAGCGTTACGGCGTTGACGGAAGCTTCAATCGCCGCCACCACGCCCGACGAACTGCGCCAGGTTTATGCGCAGCGTTTCCGGCCGGACCAGACAATCCTGGTAGCGGTGGGCGATTTCGATACAGACGCCATGACCGCCGAAGTTCAACGGGCGTTTGGCCACTGGGCTTCGCCCGCGCCGGCGCCCGCCGTTGGCGTCACTCCGCCGGCGGAGAACAATTCGCGCGGCGTGTTCCTGGTTCCGCGCAAAGGATCGGTGCAGACGGCCTTCGTGCTGGGCGCCTTCGGTCCTCTCGAATCCTCCCCGGACTTCGCAGCGGCTCAGGTGGCAAACGCCGTCTACGGCGGGATGTTCGGGTCGCGTCTGGTGAACGATATCCGGGAGGACAAGGGCTACACCTATTCGCCGGGCGCTTACATCCGGGAGCGCAACGTGGCCGGTGTGCTTGAAACCCGCGCCAGCGTGCGTAATGCGGTGACCGGGGCAAGCCTGAATGAGATTTTCTATCAGTTGAACCGCATGGCCACCACGAGCCCCACGCCGGAGGAACTGACCCGCGCCAAACGCTACCTGACCGGTATCCGTGCTATTGAATATCAACTGCAGGCAGCCGTTGCGCAGCGTCTCGCATCTCTATGGGTAGAGGGTTTGCCACCGGAGGAGATTGGCGAGGAGAGCGCCAAGATTCAGAAGGTCACTGTGGACGAAGTGGACCAGGCCGGACGCAAGTACTTCCCGGCATCGCGCCAGACGATTGTGGCGGTTGGTGAACAGAGCGCGGTCGAGACGCAGCTTGCGCCATTCGGATTGCCCATCCATGTGGTTGAGTGAGGGGATCAAAGAATTCCGCTCCCCTATCCCCATTCGATGATCCCGCGCAAGCCGTAGAGTTTCTGAGATGCGAAACTCTGCGCCACCCGCGAAACCTGTGCGCTGCGCGACGTGCCGCTCAGCGCATAATACCGGGCGCCTGAACGGGGTAATCGCGCAGGGAATACCTCAAGGTGGTGCTGAGGTATTGGAAGTTTTCAGGGTCATACCCGAAAACCTTCCACATCTCACCGTGCCATTGACCCAAGTAGCGCGGGGGAACCATCGCCACCCAGGCGCCGCCGGGAGGAAATTTAATCAGGGCGTCCAGTATCGCCCAGACCGGCTGGTTGCGGAGCGTCAGGGGGCCCACGGGATGGTGCAGGCTGAAACCCGGGTAGTCGCCGGCAACCCCGCCGCTCCTGGGCGATATCGCGAAGGCAAGCGCCGTCGAGAGCTCGCGGTCTGCCTCCGTCAACCAGACACGACCAATTCTGAAGCTCGGAATCGTCCGGTCCAGCAAGCTTCCGTGCGCCGGCGGATCGAGCCGGTTCGTCACGTGAACTACACCGTCGCGTATCGCCCACCGGTATCCCCTGGAACCCGCTAGTATGATGTTCAGCAAGGCGCCGACGGTGGCGTCCTTCACGTCGATGCTGACGGGCCGAGAGGCGAATGGCAGGTCCACGGACTCGATGGCCAGCGGAATCCGCTCCTGGCGCCCCAAGGCCAGAAGCGCGTCCACCGCGCCGACGCCGTGAAAGGAGAAGTCGTTCACCGCCTTCACCGCAAGCTGAAGGGCGGCCCGCGTAGCCCGGCCGCTTCCACCCTGCTGCCCTAGAGCAGCGCGCGCACTGAGGCAGGTTGCGAGCAGCACACACACTTTCGCCAATCTTCCGGTGCTCATTGCGTATTGCCATTGACCGATACTGAAGCGCACTTATATACAATCGTGCTCGGTAACGGGACGGCCATTGGAGGCTCAATGCTGTGACACGACGATAGCTACGGATGGCGATAAATGCAGATCATGCGAGTCGTCGCAACGGGGGGCAACAGCGACGTGGAGAACTCTTACTTCCCTCAACCGCAGCCTCCAAGACCGCGTATTACCGCTTCGGGAACAGGGCGAGCAGCCTGCCGACAACGGTCGGCTCGAGCGCGGAGTTCAGAATATAAAAGTGCCAAAGGTCGCCGCTCAAGGTCGAAAGCTTTTCGGGAGGTATTCCGACGACCCACATGGAATGGCCCTGCTCGGCCACGATACGGTTTAACGCCTCATAGACTCGGATATTGTGCGCATCAATGGTTACCGATGGCCCCCCGACACCGGCGAAGCTACCACCCGACCCTGTGCCCGGGTTCACTAAGGCTACCAAATCGCCGAACACCGCCGGGCTGGCAAGGCCGGCATCCAGGTGCCGCACCTTAAACTCGGGAAGCACGCTGTTAAGCAGGTTCGAAGGGTCGGACCGAGCGATAGGAGAATAAACGTCAACCAGGCCGTTCGAGAATGAGACCCTAAACCCCGGCATCAGCCCGACGATGGACTCGATCCTCTGCTGCACGGTCACCGCGGGCAACTTCAGCCGCGGCCGGGTCCTTACCGCGTCTCGATCTACGTATTCCATGGCAAACGGGAGCTGGTACTCGAAGGCGGTGCGCACGAGAACCTGAAGGGGCCTCAATTTCGCTCCGTCGCGCCTCGCGACAGGTAATTGCAGCTTCTGCCGAAAGCTGAGAGCCTTCCTTGGTCTCGCAGGAGCGCCGACTTTGCTAAGAGGCAAGCCCAAGATCAGTGCGAACAGCCATGTAAATGTCAGATAGCGCATTTGGCCCCTAGCTGGGAGGCATTCCGGTTCACACGACGCGACACCCTCAAGGCGCGGACATTGCTGATGTCCCCAACTACGGACTGGGGTAGCATGTCGGGCAACTTCCCACTCCATTGTTAAAGGTGAAGCCAATCACGTTGTGGGACCCGACGGTCCCATTCGACAACCTTACCTGCACCGGATACGGGACGCCGGAAGCCGTAACGGTGAAGGTCTGACTGAACGTCATGAAGCAGTTCGTGCCGACCGGGTAGCAAAAACGTTGGTAGTCCGCTCCGATCATAATGCCCGAGGGGTCAGTCGGCCATGTACTAGAGTCCTGGTAGTTCTCTGGTGGACATGTGGTCTGTGTCTGGATCACGTGCTCAGCGATCGTCATGCCAGCCATATCTATTTGGCTCGTATTTTGATCCAAGACTTGGTAGACCAGTTCGTTGATCTGCGTGGCTCCGTCTCCGGTACCGCACGTGTAAGGGTTGCAGCTACTGCTCAGCCGCAGGAGAAACGTGGGAATCTGCACATTGCACGTCGCCTCGCAGTAAGGGCTAACCGGGTTTTGAACGCAGTGGCCGGGCGGGGGCGGCTCCTGAGTGTGCGTGAAGCCGCTGTACTGCGCCTTGATGCTGGCGCTGCCCTTCGCGACGGCGTGAACCTCGCCCTTCTTCGTCCCGTCCATCGTAGCGACGGCCGTGTTCAGGGAGGTCCAGGTGGCCGCCCCGGTGACGTCCTGCGGGAGCTCATTTTCATTGCAGTCCGTGTAATTCGCGTAGCACCAACACTGCATCGTCTCATTCGGCACCATGCCCCAGCTACCGCTGGGATCCATCGTCAGGTAGGAAAGGCTGGCCCCGCACGGACAGGTGCAGCAATCGTAATTTGATGCGACGCCTTGGTGACGGTCAATCACGATCAGTCGGCCCTCTACCGGCACATCGTCAATGCGAATCCAGTTGACGCTACCGTCGCTCGCCGAGGCTGGAATCTGATGCTGCCTGAAGTCGGCGGCTTGGGCATCGCGCAGAGATCGCAAATTGATGACGCGTGTCTCATGCGGCTGGAGCCTGAGCTTGGTGAGATAATAGTGCACGCCGTTCGCCGTCAACATAAAGCCGACGCGCGCTGTCTGGCCGCTTTCGTTGGTGAGAAACAGGATCGATTCGGTCTGATTGTCCAGATGCCAGGGATTGGCGCCCGAACCGGACCAACTCCAGCCCTCGTTCATGAGTTTGCTGTCAATCACCAAGTCCTGCCGTTGATCGACGCTTGCCAGTTCCGCCACCATCGAGCCTGCCTGCCCGCTATATTGGATGCGAATGGAGACGAAGGGAAGTGGCAGGGGCAACTGATTCATCACGGCAGCGTAAGAGAAATCGACGGTGGATTGGCCGGCGACAGTGATCGGGGCGAGGGTCACCGTCCCCACCGTTGATCCCGTACCCGGACCCCATTCGGGATGATCATCCGCGTCGCCAGGCTGGGGCGGTGGAGGGTTCACCACTTTCCAAGCATTGCGCGGCGCGCTTGATGAACTGGCTCCGCCGCTTCCCGCGTTTGCCGCCGGTGAGGACACCGGCGCTACAGGGGACGCCGGCGCCGCGGCCCCGGACGATGGCGGCTGGGGGTATTCCACCGTGACCGTCACTTGTTGCGGGGCGACCAGCAGATTGCGCAGGGCGAGGTGTGGAACGAAGTCTCCCATTCCGGCGAACGGCGACTCTTTAGAGGGGGTGCCAATGGGAACTCCGCTGGCGTGTAAGGCGTTCGAGGGTTGCGTTTCCGCGCCCGGGAAGCGCAACGTGGTTGAAAAACCCGTAACCGGATCGGTGATCCGCCCCTGCGCGATAAGCGCGGGAACCAGGCTGTGGCCGATAATGGTGATCCCGCCATCTGGCGCTTCGGAAGGACTGGTGCCCAGCGCCGTGAGCAGCTCAGTGACGGAGAGCGTCTTCTGTTCGTGCGGAGCAAAGAGCAGCAGCGATGATGGATGCCGGACGCCCGCATAATCCAGGTAAACGTCTGCCTTCACTTGCTGGCTGGTCATGTTAGAGACCACAATCCGCGCATCGCGCCCGCCGCCCAGGCCCCACCACAGACCGTCCAGGATGGCCGGAATGTCACTGCGCCCTGGATCATTTTCCACCATCTCGGATTCGTGGATCAAACGCTGGGCGGGATTGCTGATCGTCACTTGTCCGACCACCGGCATAATGGTGCCCTCAAAATAGACGCCGACGGAGCCCTGGCCGAACTCTCCGGTCGGGTCGAGCCCCATCTTCGCCAGAAGCCGGCCCATGTCAATAGCCAGCTTCTGTTGCGGCTGAATGGTGTAAGGCGGCGCGATGGCGGAGTGGCCGAGCGCGCCATAAATTACAATGCTCAGGTCGATAGGGTGCGGCGAATCGCTGACCAAGAGGAGGGTGGATTGGTAACCGTCACGCAGCGTGTAGTACGGAAAGTCCACCTCGCGCGGGGCTTCGCCCGCGCAGCAGGGAGTGGAAGCGGGAAGAGACGCTCCGCCCGCCCCGGAGCCTGCCGCAGAACTTTGAGCGTGAACTTGAAGGGAATGCCGGAAAAAAAGAAGGAGCGCGCACAGAAGTACCC
>JBOGKI010000246.1:0-7036 GCA_050745605.1 Terriglobia bacterium
GATCTGGAGCTTGCCGACCGCTGGTTCGCGCGTTACGGCGACTGGACCGTGTTCTTCGCGCGACTGCTCCCCCTGGTGCGCACCTTCATTGCGTTCCCGGCCGGTGTTTCCCGCATGAACATCCTACGCTTCAACATCTATACCTTCCTCGGTTCCCTTCCGTGGTGCTATCTGCTGGCCTACGCCGGGCTCAAGCTCGGCGACCACTGGACCATCCTACGCGAATACTTCCACCGCTTTGACACGGCGCTGGCGCTGGGCTTCGTCGTGGCCGTGATCTGGTTCGTCTGGGTCCGCTGGAAGAACCGCGCCATGACCGCGTAGCACTCAAGCCCCTCACCCGCGCGACGGCAAGCACTGCTTGCCCGCGCCACCCATTGCGCCCGCGGCGCTGCTTACTTGCTGACCTCTGATCGCTGACGGCTGATCGCTAACGGCTCGTGAGCTCCCGGATCACCTCCGCAATCACCGCAGCATTAGAATGCTCCGCGTCACGGGCGCCAAAGACCAGGGTGATTTTCCCCTTCCGCGCATCCTGTGCCAGTTGTTCAATCAATTCTCTTCTTGGCGGCTTGGCAAGCTCCGCACGGTAGCGCCGCCGAAACTCTTCCCATTTCTCCGGCTTGTGGCCGTACCATTGGCGCAGCGCCGCCGAGGGGGCGATGGCCTTCATCCAGTCGTCAATCTTCGCATCTTCCTTGCGAATGCCGCGCGGCCAAAGACCGTCCACCAGAATGCGACGGCCGCCACCCCGGCTGGGATTTTCGTAGGCGCGCTTCGTCTCCACGGGCATAGCACCACCTCCTACTTCAGGTTCTCTTCGATCAGGTATTCCACCAGCACCAGGTCGTGCCAATCATCACCCAGCTTCGCGTGCTTGCGGTGAACTCCCACCTCACGCCACCCGGTCACTTCGCACAGCTTCCGGCCCGGCCCGTTGACTTCCATGATCCGGCCCATCAGCTTGTAGTATCCCTTCTCGCGCGCTGCATCCTGCATGCCCTTCATGAGCTCCTGACCCACGCCATGCCCGCGCAGGCTGCGATCAATGTAAATGGAAAGTTCGGCGATGCCGCTGTAGCAAGCGCGAGGACTGTAAGGCGTGAGCGAAGCCCAACCCATCAGCGTGTGCTTCACCTCCGCCACCAGCACCGGATACCTCTCCGGCCGAGCCACGAGCCACAGGTAACGCTCCTCGGGACTGGCGAAGGAATTTTCAAACGTCGCCACCCGGTCCTGCACACCCTGATTGTAAATGCGGGCAATTTCCTTCGCATCATCCAGGCGCGCGGGGCGAATCCTGAGCGTATCTGACCATTCCGTCATGAAGTTCGTTTCCTTCCCAGATAGAATTCAGGTCCAGGCGGGAATTCTATCGGGTTGAGCGAAGAAGGGCAACCCACGGTTTGTTTCTCTAAGCCATCTCCATCGGACTTGGCCCGGCCATCCCATTTTTGGGTTTACGGAATCGCGCCGTCTGAGGTAGCCTAAGAAAATGGTCGCGGGCCGGTAGCTCAATGGCAGAGCACTGCCCTTTTAAGGCAGGGGTTCTGGGTTCGAGTCCCAGCCGGCTCATAGGCTCTCCCACCAAGCTGGCGCCCAGCGGATACCAAAACACAATCATTCCGGTCATTTCCAACTCGCCCCCAGAAACTGTCTCATTCGTCTCATCACTTGGACTTGACCGTGCTAAGCTTGTGGCTTAATTCGACAAGGTTCATGGCTAGACCCGAAGCACAGCCGAGTGCCGCCAACTCCGGGAAGGGGAAAATCTGAGCCAATTTAGAGGGAACAAAGCTTGAATGTTATTTGTTGTCAATTAGTTACCAACTTCGGAATTCTCAGACACGCCTGTTCATTAGGCCAATAGTTCGACGAGGTTAACATGGCGCAGCGTTCGTCGCGGTCCGGCTCCAATTCACGTCAGCCTGAGCTAGCCTATTTCAATGAGCAGTTCCTGAAGACCTCGGAGGCCCGCACCATCCGCATCCTGTCCGAATACCTAGAGCCGCAGGTGAAGCTGCGGAAGGCGGGCGTGCAGAACACCGTAGTCTTTTTCGGCTCCGCTCGCATCCTGCCGCGCGAGGTAGCCGTGGACCGCCTTCGCCGGATGGAAGAGGAGGCGGAAAGCAAATCGGATTCCCATACCTCGGCGGAGATTGAGGTCGCGCACATGGGGGTGGATATGTCGCGTTACTACGAAGACGCCCGGGAGCTGGCGCGAATGATTACCGACTGGTCGCTCCGCCTGAATCGTGGCAGCGGGTTCCTGGTGGTCTGCTCCGGCGGGGGACCAGGAATCATGGAGGCTGCCAATCGCGGCGCGTCAGAGGCAGGCGGGAAATCAGTGGGATTGAACATCCTGCTGCCCTTCGAGCAGCAGCCGAACCCTTACGTCACCCCCGAGCTGAGCTTCCTTTTCCACTATTTCTTCATGCGCAAACTCTGGTTTGCCCAACCCGCCAAGGCCCTGATCGTCTTCCCCGGCGGCTTCGGGACCATGGATGAGTTGTGCGAATTTCTCACACTGGTTCAGACCGGCAAGATGGGCCACCGTGCCGCGATTCTCCTCTACGGATCAGAATTCTGGAAGCGGGCAATTAACTTCGATTGGCTGGCGCAGTCCGGCACCATCAACCCGGAGGATTTGAAATTGATTGAATACGTGGATACGCCGCCCGACGCTTTTGAGGCGCTGAGGAAACGGCTGAGCCGTGACCGAACGCTGCGCCCCGCCCTGCGGCGGCGTTTTTTCTAAATGCGGCGTGCCTTCCCGTAGCGCCCGGCATCCTGCCGGCAAATGCCGCCGGGACGGCGGCGCTACGTCGTCCACCAAGTTACTGGACGCTGCCCTAGCTTCGCCAGCGCAGCGTCACGCGGCCCGGAATGGGATGCTGCAATTCGCCGCCGTTCAGGCGGGAATCCAGATAGGCGCGTTTCAATTGGAAGTACCACTTCGCAGGACGGTCCGCATCATCCACCAGCATCAGCGCCGGATTGTACTTCAAGCCTTCCGATTGCTGCACCATGGTGCGCTGATCCTGGCCGATGAAGCGCTTGCCGAAGAAGCGAAAGATGGGCGCCATCAGCGGAAACCAGCGGAACACGTTCCACGCTGCGCAGAAATCGATGCGGCACTTGTCAGGCGTGATGGGTGTGACCGTGGTGCGGCTGGAAAACCACGTGTCGCCGCAATGGATCTGCTCAAAGCGCATGTTGGGCAGGACAAACTCGATAGTCGTCGTGATGGGCTTGCCGTAAACGCCTAGCAGCTTGTACGCGGCGCTGTTGGCGGAGGGAGAATGGGCGACGATGCGGAAGCCGTTCGGAATCGGCTCGAACGTTTTCTCCTTTTCCTGAATACTGCGGCGGCTCCGCCACCACCAGGCCTGATGCACAAACGGCCCGTGGGCGGGGTCCATCAATCCGATAATGCCGTGATCCACGCTGATCGGCAGCGGAGCTTCAAGATGCGTCATCTTGTAACGGCTGCTGAAGACGGCCAGGCGTGGCGCAGGCGGCGGAGTCTCCACCTTCACCCCAGGCTCCGGCATGTAGACCCAGACGGTGCCGTCCTGATCCTCGGCGTGGAAATGCGTGGCGTAAATCTTATCCACACGCAGCTTCGACCCCGGCAGCAGCGAAGGAATTTCCTTGCATTGCCCCGAGCGGGCGTCAAACCGCCAGCCGTGATAGCAGCACTCCACTTCCCGGCCGTCAAAGTGGCCGTAGGAAAGTGGAATACCGCGATGCGGGCAACTATCACGGAAGGCGAATGGGCGCCCTTCCACATCGCGCCCCATCGCCAGCGGCACGCCCAGCAGCATGGACTTTCGCATGTGCCTGCCGCGAAGCTGCGCGCTGCGCATCGCGGGGTACCAGAACCCGCGCAGCATTTCGGAGCCGGGAGTCTCAACAGCAGGTGAATACTCTTGTTCCATGAATCTCTTCCGTCGTGGTCATTATACCGGATTCACCACCGACCTGGCGTTATCGCGCCCGCGGGTGGTGCAATGAGAAATGGGGTGCGATAGACTGGAGTGGCAGCCACGGCACGGGTTTTGCGCCGTGAGCATTTGTCTCACCGCGCGCTCTTTCTGTGGGATCGGACGACAAGCCGCCGACCTACGCCACAGGCTCGCGCCACCCGCGTTGCGTGAGAACAATATCAATACGAGGTCCTTATGCAGTTCTTCAAACAGAGTATGCTCGAGCTGATCATCCAGACGTCCACCAACATGCCGCCCGACGTTCGTCAGGCCATGGCGTGGGCCCTCAAAACGGAAATTCCGGGGACCGAGGCGGGCCAGGCGCTCGCCATCATCGGGGAAAATATCGATCTGGCCACCGACAATGAAGGCCCCATCTGCCAGGACACCGGCTTCCCCACCTTTGAAATCAAGACTCCGGTCGGAACCAATCAAATCGTCATGCGCAAGCTCATCGAAGAAGCCGTGGTGGAAGCGACCAAACGCGGCAAGCTTCGCCCCAACTCCGTCGATTCGCTGACCGGTAGAAACGCTGGCACTAACCTGGGACCCGGAACGCCCGTCACTCACTTTGAGCAATGGGAAAGTGGCGATATTGAAGTACGGCTGATCCTGAAAGGCGGAGGCTGCGAGAACAAGAACATCCAATACGCCGTGCCGTGCAATCTGGATCACCTGGGCCGGGCCGATCGCGATCTGGAAGGCGTGCGCAAGTGCATCCTGCACGCGGTGTGGCAGGCGCAAGGTCAGGGTTGCGCGCCGGGCGCCATCGGCGTCTGCATCGGCAGCGACCGCGCCCACGGTTATAACCTCGCCAAGCAGCAGCTTTTTCGCTCGCTCGATGACGTGAATCCCAACCCCATCCTGGCCAAGCTGGAGCAGGAAGTGATGGACGAAGCCAACAAGATCGGCGTGGGCACGATGGGGTTCGGCGGAAAGGCTTCCCTGATTGGCTGCAAGATCACCGCTGCCAATCGCCTGCCCGCCAGCTTCTTTGTTTCCGTGGCCTATGACTGTTGGGCCTTCCGCCGGCTGGGCGTGATCGTCGACGCGGAGAGCGGCGCCATCAAGAAATGGCTCTATCGCGATCCGAACCGTCCCGTCGAACGGTTGATCAGCGAGAACACGAAGTTTCACCTCACTGGCCGCGAGATCCATCTTGAGCCGCCACTCACCGAGGAGCAAGTCCGCGCCCTTGAAGTCGGCGACGTGGTGCTGATCAGCGGTCCACTCGTCACCGGCCGCGATGCCCTGCACCATTACCTGCTTCATCACGAGCCGCCCACGGACTTGCGCGGCGCTATTCTCTACCACTGTGGCCCGGTGATGATGCGCGAAGGCACTCCGCCCAACCAGCGATGGTGCGTCACCGCCGCCGGTCCCACCACCAGCATCCGCGAGGAACCTTACGAAGCGGACATCATCCGCAAGTACGGACTGCGCGGCGTGATGGGCAAGGGTGGCATGGGCAAGAAAACTCTGGCGGCGCTCAAAGAATTCGGAGCCGTTTACTTGCACGCCATCGGCGGCGCGGCGCAATATTACGCCCGATGCCTGCCCCAGGTGACGGGAGTCGACTTATTGGAAGAACTCGGTATCCCGGAGGCCATGTGGCATCTCACCGCTAAGGATTTTCCGGCCATAGTCACCATGGATGCGCACGGCAATTCACTGCACGAGAACGTGTCAGCAGAAACGGGAGCGGAGCTTGAAAAAATCGGCGCCGGAGGCGGATAAGTCTCGGTTTCACGGGGGTAGCGCAGACTTTGTGCCTTTCAAAGTCTGCGGCTCTTGATCGGGTAGCCACGACGAGCGCCACGCCTCGTCGTGGGCCCTTCCCCGGATGAGAACTCACCGTCAACCAAAACCCGATTGACGGTGGCGAACGACTTGGGAAGGACGAAAGGCGGCAGAGACGCTGAGACGCGAACCCTGCGCCACTCGCGTTCGGGCGCCAGAAGGTCAAGATGGCAATGCCTGTTGTTACCGTAATCCTGGGGTCGGGTGCCAGTCGAGGCGTATCGTACGCCACGGGCGATACTCGCGAAGCGAGCGACATGGGGCCTACGATGCCGTCCCCGCTGGATAGCGACTTCTTCGATCTACTTCAGCATCGTGTAGCGCACGTGCAGGATCCAGGGATCAAGGAGGCGATGCAACGTATCATCGACCGAGCGATCAAATGGAAAGGCGAATCACTCTGGCAGTCGATGGAGAAGATGTTCTACAGCCTGCACGTCAGTGCAGTGCTCAACCACAAACTTATTGCGCCTCAAGGATCTCCTGACGTTGCCAAAGAGTTGGTGAATGATTTCGTGCTGTCCATCCGGGCGCTACTGAAGGAGGCGCACGGGCCAAGAGCTTGCACGAATCATTCCTACCTCCTTCAGGAGCTCTACGCGCCCGACGCCGTCATAACTTTTAACTACGATTTTGTCGCCGAGAGTGTGTGGGCAGAGACCCACGGCGGCAACCCCTCCGCCGACAAACCTTTTGGGGATTGGTTCTATGGCTTTAGTGAGCGTCCTAGCAATCCTCCCAACGATGTACCCACGCTGTACAAGCTTCATGGCAGCCTGAACTGGGAGTTGAGAGAAGATGAGGATGGCGAAGTGCAAAACGCAAGGAGGCAGTGGCCGGAAACCTGGAATGAATTCGCCAAAGAACTTGACTACTCATCCAAAGAAAGCGGTGAAGATCATGCCGACGAGCGCTGGCGGCCACCCGTGCTGTTGCCCTTTTGGGATAAACGAATCGAGAAGGGATTATGGCTCAAGATATGGAAAGGGGCAGCGGACCAACTCCGCCGGACAGACAGCCTAATCGTGTGGGGCTACTCTCTCCCGACTACTGACTTGAAGGCCAGAGAGTTGCTGAGGCTGGCATTCGGTGAACCAGACGCCAGGTTGAGCAAAGTTGCAGTAATTGATCCCTCGCGGGACACTCAGGATCGCTGGCGCAGTATGTTCGTCGACAAGCAATTCTGGAGGTTCTCGAACTTCGAAGAATTCAATAATTTCCGGATGCGGCAAAGTTCCGGCTTGGGT
>JBOGKI010000247.1:0-7024 GCA_050745605.1 Terriglobia bacterium
GGACTGGGAGGAGGCTTCCGTTATTGCTCTCTGGGGGAGCCTCTGTTTAACGAAGCAGGCAGCATCCGCGAGAACGTGACGTTTCCGGAACTCGCAGCGCATGTCTTTTTTACGGAGACGGGTTCACCCATTCCCAAACACGCGACGGGCAGGACCCCGTACCTCGGTGTGCATAACGGCAAGGCTATCTATCTACTGTTCAATGGCGTACTGGGAGACAAATCGCCGGGCGGAGGAAACGTCCTGACGAATGAAGTTCTGAAGAAGTTGCCGGAGCCGACTCGGCGGTCAGAGTTCGCCGCTATACCGAACACTCGGCGGTCGGAGATCGCCGCTACAACGAAAGTGATTTACGGCGAAGGCTGCCGCCTCGGTGCCGCCCGCATGAAGCGCGAGGGAATCGTTTTCCGGCAGATCCCGTATGAGATCAAGGTAAGCTGATTGTAGCGGCGGTCTCTGACCGCCGTTCAAAAAAAGCATTTCGGCGGTCAGAGACCGCCGCTACAGTTCGGTCGTCGATCAGAAATCGGCGCTACAAAATGAAATCTCGAAAGTTTAAGCCACGCTTGCAGCGCCTTGAGTGGCTATTTACGGATTGCCCTTTATACTTCCTCACGGCCTGCACAGAGGATCGTGCGTGCACATTAGACAACAAGGCGATTCATCAAGTATTTATACAATTTGCCGAGGAAGCGACGAATCGTCATGTTTTGGTTGGCTTCTACATGATCATGCCCGACCACATCCATTTATTCGCCGGTTTCTCTCCCCGATCCCCGTCGTTGTCAAAGTGGATGAAAGCGCTAAAGGGCAGTCTATCCAAACGGCTTAGAGAAACAAGTGGTGAGGGAACACACTGGGAAAAAGACTTTTTTGATTATGTCATCAGGTCGGAAGAATCGTACACGGAAAAATTGGAATATGTGCGGCAGAATCCTGTCCGCGCGAGCTTGGTCCAACGCTCCGAAGATTGGCCCTACCAGGGCGAAATTCATCGGCTGGTGGTCCCCAAGAGAAAGTTGTAGCGGCGATCTCTGATCGCCGATCAAAAGAAGATTTCGGCGCTCAGAGAGCGCCGCTACAATTCGTCGATCAGAGAGCGCCGCTACAATACGTCGATCAGAGATCGCCGCTACAAGACAACATGCTTCAACTAAAGGGATATCAGGAACGCTGCCTTGAGGACTTGGAAGCCTATCTCGCGTTAGTCAACCAGCGCGGAGCTAACGAGGCTTTCTACTCGCGGACCGGAAGGGCTTACCGGGCCGTTGAACAACTGCCCGAATTGCCTTACGTCTGCCTCCGCATTCCTACAGGCGGCGGCAAGACGCTGATGGCTTGCCATGCGTTGGGCATAGCCACCAAGACATACCGCCAGACCGACCGCGCGCTTTGCCTTTGGCTGGTGCCGTCCAACACCATCCGCGACCAGACGTTGAAGGCTCTACGCGACCGCCAACACCCTTACCGTCAGGCCGTCGATTCGGCGTTTGCCGGTCAAGTGCGAGTCATGGACCTATCCGAAGCCCTATACATTCAGCGGGGAATTTTGGAAGGCGACACGGTGATTGTGGTTTCCACCTTGCAAGCGCTGCGCGTGCAGGACACCGAGGGGCGGAAGATCTACGAAGCGGCGGGAGTGCTAAAACCCATTTTCGACGCGCTGGACGCATCGTTGCGCGCAAAACTGGAGTGTTACGAGAACGGCGAGGTGATCCCGTCGCTGGCTAATGTCCTCAAATTATGGCGCCCGCTGGTGATCATGGACGAAGCGCACAACGCGCGCACGGAACTCTCCTTTGACACGCTGGCTCGCATCGGCCCCTCCTGCGTTTTGGAATTCACAGCCACGCCGGAAACCACCCATAAGCCGGAGCAAAAGCATTTTGCCAGCAATGTGTTGTGCCACGTTTCAGCCTGGGAGCTGAAGTCCGAGGACATGGTGAAGCTGCCCATCAAATTGCGCACACGGAGTGACTGGAAGGAAGTTGTTGCTGACGCGGTGCAGATGCAGCGGACCCTGGAAGAGGCGGCCAAGGAGGAAGAACAAGAAACGCAAGAGTATTTGCGCCCGATTGTGCTGCTGCAGGCGCAACCCCATAGCCGGGAACGGCAAACCCTTAACGTCGAAGTCGTGAAGCAATCGCTGCAGGAGGATTTCAAAATTCCCGAAAACGAGATTGCCATAGCTACCGGGCAAACGCGCGGGATTGATGATGTGGATTTATCCGACCGCGCATGTCCGCTCCGTTTCATCATTACCGTCCAGGCGCTGAAGGAAGGTTGGGACTGTCCGTTCGCGTATGTCCTGTGCTCAGTGGCGGAGATCGGGTCAACGCGGGCAGTGGAACAAATCATGGGACGAGTCCTCCGCCTGCCCCAGGCGCACCGGAAAAGCCGCCAGGAGTTGAACTGCGCATATGCATTCGCGGCGTCCCCGAGGTTCGCTGAAGCGGCCAACGCCCTGGTCGACGCCCTAATCGAAAACGGATTTGAAAAGATGGAGGCCAAAGATTTAGTTATACCTCCTGAACAAGCAGATCTCCCCCTCAGCGCGGGCCCGCTATTCGAAACCCATTCTGCGCCCGTCTCTGAACCGCCTGACTTTTCGTTGATGGATGAACCGGTACGCGCCAAGGTGTCGTTTGACCGAGCTACAAGCATTCTCAGCGTCACCGGAAGGCTCTCTGAAGCAGAAATGAAGGTGGTCCAGGGTTGTTTTACCAACGCCGGCGACCGGGCAAAAGTGGAACAGATTTATCAACGAGCACTTGCACAAGCCGGGGCGAGCGCTCCCCGGACTCGCCCTCTCTTTGCGGTTCCCTTGCTTGGAATCCGAATTGACGGTCAACTTGAACCCTTTGACGACAGTTACTTCAAGGAAGCGGAATGGCGACTAGCGGATTGCGACGCAACGCTGGCCGAGGCCGAGTTTCCAACACAAGAGGCTTCCGCCCAGGAAGTTGTCCTGGACGTGGGCGAAACGGGAAAAGTTGAGGTCAACTTTGTTCAGCAACTTCACGAACAGTTGATGTTGCTGAGTGGTGAACAGGGCTGGACAGTAGCCTCACTGGTCAATTGGCTCGACTTCCAAATCCGCCATGTTGATATCGCCCGGAGCCAGTCCGCCCTGTTCATCCACTACGCCGTAACGAATCTGATGGAAAGTCGGAAGGTAACAATTGAACAATTGGCGCGAAGAAAGTTCGGCTTGCGAGATGCTATTGCGGCCAAGATCGAGAAGCATCGCCAATCAGAAGCTTCAAAGGGTTACAGCGCATTGCTCTTCGGGGAGGGCTCTACCAAGCTCGAAGTTAGCCCAAAGTTGAATTTCTATTTCGACGAGAATCGCTACTATCCGAAGTGGAGATACCAGGGATCGTTCACATTCAGCAAACACTACTTTCCCAACGTTGGAGAGTTGGAATCCACCGGCGAAGAATTTGAATGTGCGCGCTTCATCGACACCCAAAACGCGGTCTGGTATTGGGTCAGGAATATAGAACGTCGGCAGCAGTTCTCATTTTGGCTACAAACCTCAACGGATAAGTTCTATCCCGATTTTTTAGTCCTTTTGCATGATGGGCGAATTCTCGTGGTGGAATACAAAGGCACCGACCGCTGGAGCGACGATGACTCCAAGGAAAAGCGTGCCCTTGGCGAGCTTTGGGCAGAGCGAAGCGGCGGTCACTGCTTGTTTCTGATGCCTAAGGGACCAGATTGGCCCGTAATCATGGCAGCAATAAATCGCGCATCCAATCGATCAAATGAGAAGCATAATAGCTTATTTTAGTCAATCGACGGCGACGACGGGCTGACGTCCGCGAGCATGTGTAGAGCTTGCTTGACAAAGGACAACGGAATCGAGGGGGCATTGATTCGTTGCTACCTGGAGGTTGCCTAAATGACAGAAATGACGAGAAGGCGGGTAGGTGAACTGCAACGTGGAGCAGGTATCGCTGACTCGCGCAGAAGGTAAGGCAGCGTTTGCAGAGGTTCCGGCGATGTGCGGGCGGCTTGCCGCGCGGCGAACCAAGCTGAAGCTAGAATCCCCCAGTCCAGCGCGTTCAGGAAGTCCTGCCGCGTTGAGGATGACAAACCGGTCGCGAGCTCCCTGCGGAAGAGCTTTGAGGCCGAGCATTACGAGGTCGATACGGCGCCCGATGGCCGCCACGCCCAGGCTCTGCTTGACGAGCGCCACCGGGAATCGAGAAATGCCTGGAACAATCGCAATTTGAAGGAACGAAGCTAGGATGTTATAGAAAACAAAGGGTCGTGTATTTTGGAAATGTCCACTTCGAGAAAGACGAGCGGGTTGGCTACCGGCTTGGACAAAAGGACCGTTGTCGCCGTCGGCCGGTTTTGAAGCTGTGACTCTTGAAAGCCGCAGACAACCTAAATTGAAGGAACGAAGCTAGGATGTTATAGAAAACACAGGGTCGGGTATTTTGGGACGGCCCGCGGCCCGAGAAAGGGATTCTCGTGGCTGCGATTACCAGGATTGCCCACCCATTTCACAGACACGACACGGGTGTGCGACATAGAAGTTGGAGTTATGCGGCGATAGCCGCGCGGCGGCCCTCCCAGTAATCCTCGAAGCGGCCGTTGAGGCACGCGCAGCGCAGGGCGAGGATGGCGTTGGCCCCGCGGACGGTCCAGAACATTCCCGAGCGTTTCAGGCGAGAAGCCACCACGGTTTTGCATCCGGCTTCGATGACGCCCGAGCCCACGAAGAGGTGTTGGCGGCGGAACTGCGGGTAGCGCATACGCTCGGCGTTCCTCAGGAAGTAGTCGGCCTCGGTGCGGAGCTTCTCGGCGACTTCGGAGTTAGGCGATTTGATGAGGCGGAGCAGGCCTACCAGCTTTTCGATTTTCCCCTTGTCCAACAGGCGCTTCTGATGGGCTTTCATCCAGACCCGCTGCTTCCCTGGGTCATTCGGGTACAGCCGGCGCGCCAACTCCCACAGATGCTGACGCGCGTGGTAGAGGTCGACAATTTGGGTCGCGTCGGGAAAGTGCAGGGCGGCCAGATTCCAAATCCATTCTGCCCCGTCGCCCATCACCACCCGGAGGAGGGCGCGGCCCCAACCCCGTTTCCCGGCTTCCCGGTTCAGGCGTCGGCCGAACTCCTCGGCGGTTTCGACGGCCCCGGTATAGGTGGTGGAATCGGGAGCGCGGATCGGGTAGCCCTCCTGGTCCCAGCTGGTTTGGGTGAAGACGCACCCCAACTTGACTTCCCGCGTATGGGCGGGTTGGCCCTCGACTTTGCCTTGCCGGCCCACCGTCTCTTTTTTCACCACCGGCACTCCCGTCCCATCCATTTGCACGTAGAGGATAGGAATGGGCTCCGCTGCGACCGCGGGAAGGTCCACCGGCAGGGTTTCCGGGGTGTGCTCGCGCTGCCCCATATCGGCGCCCAGGGCCTCGGCCGTACGCTCCACCGATTTGGCCGTCACCTCCAAACCGGCCAGAACTTTCATCTGTTCCCGGCCGTGATCGAAGGGAACGGCCTGGCCCACCAGCGCCTGCATACGGCGTACCCCGGGAGAGAACTCCGTGTCCTCGATGTCCAGTTCGACATCGGCAGGAGATTGGCCGGCGTGACAGTCCGGGCACCAATAGTAGGGGCGGGAGACTTCCACCGGACCCACGGCGGTCAGCACGGGCTTGCTGCGCAACTCCCGATAGTGAGCCTTTCGGCCGCAGCGACAAGGAAGGGTGCGCGGCGCAGCGGGAGGGGCGGGGAAACGCAGGAGTTCGCTCAGGGCGGCGGCTCCGGCCCGATGCAAGGCCGAGCGCAGAGCCATCTCCACCGCCTCCAAGTCGATCCGTCCGCTCTGGCGCTGATCGCGGAAGACCACCTGCAGAAGGCGCTCTACTTCTTGCGCGACTTCATGATGGATCGCATCCGCTGTTTTTTTTCCGCCGCCGAGAGCGTCCCTTCCTCCTCCACGGGCCGCTGTGGGCAGATGGCGGCATTGACCTCCAGCAGTTTCGCGCTGAGTTGCTGAAACTTCCGAAACTCCGCCACCTCGCGCTGCGCCTTGCGCAAAGCCGCCGGGCTGGAAAGCGTCTCTGCCACCGTCTTGCCGTGGACCTTGCGGGTGAGGCGGAAGTGCGGCCCATGACCGGGATCGCCGGGCTGGGCGCAATGACAGTTGGGCTTACTACACCGTCCCATGACCTCCACGATGGAGCCCGGACGCAGATCGCCTAAATGGGATAACTGACGCAGGACCTCCGAACGGTCTTTCTCCAGAGCGGGGAGTGATTCCGACATGGTGGCCTCCTAATCTTCGAGTATACTATACACTAAGATTAAGGCCACAATAAACATCCGCGCGAGATTTATCACTCCTGTGTCGCACACCCCCCGTTGACCGTTGACATAATGGGTTGCTT
The DNA here is from genome assembly GCA_050745605.1 of Terriglobia bacterium. Lineage (GTDB taxonomy): Bacteria > Acidobacteriota > Terriglobia > UBA7540 > UBA7540 > CALCEB01. The sequence goes on from JBOGKI010000247.1 coordinate 6,403, forward strand.
TCCACACTTATTTCTGCTATACTCACGTCGGATCCGTGCTACGCGTTTATTGGGGAGGGTTGCACTTGATGGCGCCGCAACCAAATCCGACCGCCTGCAACCCCTCTCTACAGTCAACCTCTGACAGTACGAGCTCGTTTCGGGCGTCGCGCCCCACGCCGCCGCACGATGTGGCTCGATGTGAAATGATCAAAAAAGGGCCGAATGGACAGCACGGGAGATGTCCTCCGACCGGCCAAATAAAGGATTGCGTTTTCGTCGAACGCGCTGCGATCGGTAGATCCTGCGATTGACTAAACCCGTTTACGCTTGAGGAGACAATGCCATGAGAACCAGCCTTCTTCGCACTTTGCTGCTGTCGGCAACAATCGGCGTCCTGACAGTTGCCCTCGTTCCCACGCCGCTTCACGCTCAGGCAACCGGTGAAATTTTGGGCACCGTCACAGACCCGAGCGGCGCGGTGGTGCCCGGTGTGACTGTCACAGCCACGCGCACGGCCACAGGAATCTCGCGATCCACCGTGACCAGTGCGACCGGAACCTACACCCTTGCTCGCCTGCTGGTTGGCACCTACACCGTGACGGCCAAATCGAACGGTTTCAAGGCGGGCATGGCGCAAGAC
>JBOGKI010000248.1:0-7006 GCA_050745605.1 Terriglobia bacterium
TCAAGTCCATCAGCCACCGCGCCTTCGGATTCCGCAGTCCGAAAACTTTCATCGCGGCCATTTATCACTGCTGCGCTCGACTGCCGCTACCTGCCGAACGCTGATTACACTTTTGGGATACGAACCCAATTTCATAGGGGGATTTTGTTCCGATCGCCGACTACTGACAACGGAGACGAATAGGGTCGCGGGTGGCGCATACATTGGTTCTTAGGTATGCGTCACGGCGCGGTTCCCTGGGTGGCGCAGACATCGTTTTTTTGACGTGCGAATGGGCCTTGCCCGGGTCCAGCCCATCGGCTTTTCGGTCAAAAAGGAGGATGACATGAAAGAGCCATTGTCAAACGCCTCAAGCCGGTTCCTTGGCGCGGCGGCGATACTGTTGTTCGTCGCCTTCTACTGCCTCCTCAGTGGTAGCACTATGGTTCGAGCCCAGCCTTCGCAACTTGCTGTCGCGTCAGGTTTTGACAAGACTGCAAACGCGAAGACAAGCAAGCCCCGGTCCGGCGTTTCGCCTGATCCCGTCTCGCGTGCCAAGCTGGTTACGGCCTACGGCAATCTGTCCTTGAGCTTTGAGGCCAACCAGGGACAGGCCGACTCTCGCGTGAAGTTCCTCTCCCACGGCGGCGGCTACACGTTGTTCCTGACGGGCGATGAGGCTGTTCTGGCGCTCCGGAAACCCTTAGCCCCAGCCCCACTCTCCAAGCGGCAGGGGAGACTTAACCCCTGGAGAAACAGCCCCTTCCCTATGGGAGAGGGTGGCGCGGAGAAGCAGGGCTTCCCGTCGCGCCGGGTGAGGGAACTCAACGCCGAAGGCGGAAAGCAGAAAGCAGCAGGCAGCGGCGAAACCCGGAGCTCGCAGGTTGGAACTCGTCACTTGTCACTCGTCACCCATCACTCACCCGCGGGGGCACAGGCTATGGTGCGACTGAAGCTGGTAGGCGCGAACCCGGCCGCCCAGGTGACCGGCCTTGACGAACTGCCCGGCAAGAGCAACTATTTCATCGGCAACGACCCGAAGAAATGGCGAACCGACGTGCCGAATTACGCCAGGGTGGAATACCAGGGCATTTATCCCGGCATCAATTTGGTCTATTACGGCAACCACCAGCAGCTTGAATACGACTTTGTGGTGGCGCCGGGCGCAAACCCCAGCGCGATCAGGTTGGATGTAGGGGCAGGCGTGGGCGCGTCGGACGTAGCGGCGGGCTTCAGCCCGGCAACGGTCAAAAATGCCGCCCCTTCGCTGCGCTCAGGGCAGGCTCTGAAGGGCGCCTCTACGGGGACGCAGCAAGCGGAGGCGCTACGCATTGCCGCCAATGGCGATCTGGTGATGCAGTGGGGAGGCGACGAAGTACGGTTCCATAAGCCTCTGGTTTATCAACCTGATGAGAACCGTCCGTTGTCCATTGTCAGTCGCCAGTTGCAACGGACAACGGACCCCGAACCACGGACCACGGACAACAAACCACGGACAACCCAGTTGGTATCCGCCAAATACGTCCTGAACGGCAACAAGGTTAGCTTCGAAATCGGGCGCTACGACCGGACCAAACCCTTAATCATCGATCCGGTGCTCACCTATTCCAGCCTCATCGGGGGTAGCGATGAGGATGACGGGATGGGCGTGGCAGTGGATAGCTCCGGCAATGCCTATCTGACTGGCTACACCTCGACCGACTTTCCCATTGTGAACCAGATTCCAGGGGCTTGTAATGGGACTTGTGGCCACAGCGGAAATCCGGTCGCCTTCGTAACCAAGATCAATGCGGCCGGAAGCGCCCTGGTCTACTCCAGCTACATTGGCGGAAGCTACGGAGACATTGCGTATGGTCTGGCCCTTGACGGCTCCGATGGAGTATACGTAACAGGATTCACACTCTCGGAAGACTTCCCAGTTGTAAACCAGATTCCTGGAGCCTGCAACAACTGTCTGGCCAATGGGGCAGTGTTTTTGACCAAGGTTAACGCCGCGGGGAACGCCCTAGCTTACTCCAGCTTAATTGGTGGAAACGGGTATGACTACAGCGTGGGTATCACGGTGGACGGCCTCGGCGCCGCCTATCTTACGGGTTATTCCCATTCTTCGGATTTTCCGATCGTGAACCAGATTCCTGGCGCTTGCAACGGGACCTGCGGGAATGGCCTTGATCACTACAATACGTTCGTCGTCAAGGTCAATCCCGAAGGAACGGCTTTGGTTTATTCAAGCTGGTTGGGCGGTAGCCTGGACGACAGCGGGGATTCCGACGCTGTCGATGCTTCTGGTGACTTGTACGTAGCTGGCGAAACCACCTCTTCGGACTTCCCGCAAGTGAATCAGATTCCCGGAGCCTGCAACGGAAGTTGCGGCGCATTAGGCACCTACGATGCTTTCGTGACTAAGATCAATTCTGCCGGCACGGCGTTAGTTTACTCCAGCCTCATCGGAGGCGGCCCCCAAGGAGATGGCGCCTACGGCATCGCCGTCGATAGATCGGGAGACGCGTATCTGACCGGGTGGGCTTACTGGCAGGGGTTTCCAATCGTTGACCAGATTCCAGGCGCATGCCAGGGAACTTGTGAAGGTAAGGGACTGTGGCTGTACGATGCGTTCGTCACCAAGATCAACCCGGCGGGCAGCGCCATGGTTTACTGCAGCCTGCTTGGCGGAAGCACTTCCGAGTCGGGGAACGGCATTGCCGTGGACGCCTCGGCCAACGTGTATCTAACCGGTTCCACGACCTCCACCGATTTTCCACAAGTAAACCCGATTCCCGGGGCCTGCCAGGGGAGCTGCGGCAGCGGCATAACCAACGGCTTCGTCACAGAAATCAGCGCCGCAGGCACAGGCATGGTCGTCTCGAGCTACTTCGGCGGCAGCGGTGGTGACGTTGGCCAGGGCGTCGCGGTGGACGGCTCGGGCGATGCCTATCTGACAGGGTCCACTTTCTCGCATGATTTCCCACGGGTGAACCAAATCCCAGGCGCCTGCCAGGGGGAGTGCGGCAACGATTCTCTCAATGATGTGTTTGTCATGAAGATCTCGCCCTCCGGCGGGGAGGGTGCAGTCACCATGCTGCCGGATAGCTTGGTCTTCGGTCCTCAAGGCGTTCAATCTCCGAACGTTCCGCAGGTGGTGACATTAACCAACACCGGTCAGGCGCCGGTCTCAATCACCAGCATTGCCATCACCGGTCAGAACAGCGGCGACTTCGCGCAGGCGAACAACTGCCCGCTCAGCCCGAACACGCTCGCGCCGGGCGACTACTGTTCGATCACCGTCGTCTTTGAACCCACTGGCGCTGGCACGCTCAACGCCGATGTCACGGTCACCGACAACGCTCCCGGCAGCCCGCAGAGCGTTTCCCTTACCGGGGTTGGCGTCAGCGGCAAGCCCGGCCTTGCCGGGCCGCAAAGGTAATTTTGGGGGGGAAGAGATGTTCTTTCATCTCCGCGCATGCACAAACACTTCACACCAGGAGAGCTACCATGAGATCAAGACACGCTCGGCGCTTCATCCCCTTCTTCCCCTTGATGCTGGCGTTCGCACTGCCCCTGGCCTGTTCCGCCCAGACCTATTCCCTTACCGACCTCGGTACACTCGGTGGTAGTTCGAGCGGCGCCCGCGGCGTCAACACCTCCGGTCAGGTTACTGGCTACGCCAACCTTTCCGGCAACAAAACCAGTGACGCCTTCCTTTACTCCGGCGGCAAAATGACCGACCTCGGAACGCTCGGCGGAGCTTCCTCCATCGGCAGTGGAATCGATTCTTCCGGCGAGGTTGCCGGATACTCCACGCTTGCAAACGGAAGTTATCGCGCCTTTCTATCCAGCGGGGGCCAGATGATCGATCTGGGCACCTTGGGCGGCAACTATAGCGTTGCTTACGCCATTAACGACGCGGGACAAGTGGTGGGGTCGTCTTACACCTCCACCAATCTGCCTCATGCTTTCCTTTACAGCGGGGGACAAATGATCGACCTGGGAACGCTGGGCGGCAACCAGCCGGGTTGGACCACCCTCGCTTCCGGCATCAACGCCTCCGGTGAAGTCGTGGGGTACTCTTACTTGGCCAACGGCAATTTCCACGGCTTTCTCTACATTAACGGGACCATGACGGACTTGGGCACGCTCGGAGGATCTTGGAGCCAGGCTTATGCCATCAGCGATTCGGCCCAGATCACGGGAATAGCTTACTTGCCCGGCAATTTTCAGGCGCACGCTTTTCTCTACAGCGGCGGCAAGATGAAGGACCTGGCTTCGCTCGGAGGCCCGTACAGTTGGGGATTCGCCATTAACAAATCCGGGGTGGTGGTGGGCCAATCTGCCATCAAGAGTTCGGGCGAAAATCTGGTGTACCATGCGTTTGTGTATAGCGGAGGGAAGATGCGCGACCTCAACCGGCTGATTCCGCCCCGCTCAGGATGGGTCCTCAGCCAAGCGTACGGCGTTAATGATTCCGGACAGATCGCGGGGTACGGGACGAGCAAGGGCCAACAACACGGCTTTCTGCTAACACCCCAGTAAGGCCGTGGGCGCCAGCGCAGGCGACGATCCGGTTGAAGGTGCTGAAAATTGGGGCGCTGATACGAGTGACGGTGCGGAAGGTTTGGATGGCGCTGGCCGCAGGCTACCCCTAATAGGACGGTGTGGGCAAGCATCTGCGCACGGCTGCAGAAGATTCCTGCACGGGGCGATACCGACGGCCAAGCGGGGCCTTGACCGTTGCGACCAGCAGGAAAGAGCAAGGAAAAAAATCCTTGCTCTTTCGGATTTCATATGATAGTGTTTCAGTAGTATCACGGTAGTAGGCACGACTATGGGCGAGAGAGAAGTGAAGTTCCGACTCTGTGGCGCGGATTACACGCTGAGCAGCGAGACAGTCAAAGAAAAACTGGAGCACGTTGCTCCTGGGTCCATCGATAAGTACGCTGTGCGAATTAACAACCGGGACTATCCTCCCAAACAGGTCATATCCGTTGCATTGGGCATTTCTCCCGACAAATTTATCTCGACCGACGCTACCCGAATACTTCGAAACTTGGGGTTTAAGATCCACAGGCAAGACGAGCCCCGCCTAGCCATCAAGAATGAATCAGAGGAGCTGTTCGAAGCGTTCCTCAAGTCGAATGGCCTTACCGACTTTTGTTTTCAAGCCGCGCAGGAAGGGACTAGCACCAAACCCGACTACGAGCTGCATTTTCGCGGCGAGTCGATACTTTTTGAGGTCAAGCAATTCGAGGCTACGCCGGAGGATTGGAGACAGGGCACCCGGTGGCTCGACGCATACGAACCAATCAGGGGAAAAATAGAGGCTGGCCGCAAGCAATTCAAGGATATTCAGGGCAGATGCTGCTGCCTTGTATTGTATAACCGTGAAAAGCCGCTGGTGGATCTCTCGTGGGAGTACATCTACGCCGCGATGCTGGGCGATCTCGTGTTCCATGTACCGTTGGGCTGGGGACCGGGCACTTCTGATGCCGATCAGATCACCCGGGGCTTTGGAGGCCGTGGTAAGATGCACCGACCGGACGCTCAAGGCCGTCCACTTGCCCCACAGAACACGACGATCAGCGCCGTGCTTGTCCTTGAGCAGTTTAGAGTTGGGCAGCGGCGATTCGAGCTTGAAGTGCAGCGAAAGCGTAAGGAGCTGGGGCGCAGTCTTCTGCTGGAAGAAAGCCTTGCTTTGCTTGAGCAGTCGCGTGGAACTGAAAGAGATTTGTCATTGGTGCAAACGCGGGTCATTGTTCATGAGAACCGTTACGCCCAGAAACCCCTGCGACGGGATTTGTTCTACGGTAACTATAACGAGCGATATGGGGAAAAGGATGGGCGCATTCAGCGCATCTTCGCCGGGGAACAAATTCGTGCTTTGGAAGCGCAAGAGCAGGGTGAGAACTTCAGCGAGACGCCCAATCAGTAAAGCCTGCGAAGAGTTGCAGACTTAAAGTGCGGCGGGCTGTCCCCAGCTAACGATCATAGATGCCAACTGCCCAGCGGCTTCTCCGCTTTCTTCGTAAGCAGGGCTATGCCGAAGAGCGGCAGAGCGGATCTCACCTTATCCTGAAACATCCGGCCCGGCCGATGCTGGTCTTGCCGATTCATCGTGGCGACATCCCGCGCGGCCTTTTCTTGCGGATTCTCAAAGATGCAGGCTTCTCGGAGAAGGAGTTTTTCGGGGTAAAGGTGAGGAAAAAGCCTGAGGCGGAAAGTTAGACGGCGATAGAAACAGTTTCAGCGTATACGTTCCGCGTTCGGGGAGCCGGGCGGCGCCGGGCCCGGCATTCGCGGATATAAATGCTCATCGATTCAAGAATCGAGCCCTTAGCTTCTTCGATAGTCCTGCCAATTCCGTAAACGCCAGGAAAGTCCTCGCTATAGGCGTAATATTTGCGCCCTTCGCGCTCGATGGTAATGGGGTACGTATAGAGCTTCATAAAGCTTATACTAACATGCTGCTCCAGGCGTTGCCACTGGCCGTATCCTGCTGCCTGTCCATGACGGTGGTGAGTTGACATCATGCCGCACATGGAGGGTCTACGGCTGCTGGATCGCATCGAGGAGCAGTACAAGTCCTGATTCGATTGAAAAGCCCACGGTCAGAAAAGCACTGACCGTGGCTACCTCTCCCGCGCTTCTTACTTTTCGGTCCGGGCAAAGACCATGGTCATGTCATCCTGGAGCTCCGGGCTACCGGTCCAATCGTTCACGGAGCGGTAAATTTCCCGGGCCAGAACGTCCGCAGGAGAATGGAGCGCGCGCCTCGCCGCTTCCACCAGGCGATCCTCTCCGAATTCTTCGCCAAAAGAGTTTTCAGGTTCCGTCATTCCATCGGTGAAGGCCAGGATCAAATCTCCTGGCTGGAGGTCGACCACGGCTTGGTCGTAGGTTACCCGTGCAAACAGACCGACCACGGTGCCGCCCTCACTCAGCCGCTGCAACGAGCCATTGCGGAAGAGAAATGGCGCGGGATGACCCGCATTGGTGTAGGTCAGGGTGCGGTGGGCGTCGTCGTAGACTGCGT
>JBOGKI010000249.1:0-7003 GCA_050745605.1 Terriglobia bacterium
CCGCATAAATGTCCTCGACTTTTTCCATGAGGGAGTAGTCGATGGAAATTTTCTCCAGAGATGGAAAAAGCCGGTTCATGGTGCGCGTCGCACGGATGCCGCCGCCGAGTTGAATCGAGGCCAGCGCGCGCGCCATTTCCGGTTGGAACCGCGCGAAATTCCGGAGAACGGTCGAGGCTCGCCAGATGAACATGCCCCCGTTCCACAAGTAGTTTCCCGAACGCACGTACCGGCGCGCCGTGGCCGGTGGCGGCTTTTCCTCAAACTTTTTGACGGCGAATATCTTTTGCCCATCCAGTTCGCCGCTCGCGGCGCCCATCCGCACATAGCCATAGCCGGTCTCGGGCCGATGCGGCTTCAACCCGACCACGACCGACCGGCCCTCGACGGAGGCGAATTTTAATCCAGCCTTCAGGACCCGGCGGAATGCCGCGGGCTTGGTGATCACGTGATCGGCGGGAAGCACCACCATCATGCCTTCCGGATCTCGCGCCGAGATTTCATAGGCGGCCAGACCGATGGTCGGAGCCGTATTGCGCGAGGCCGGCTCCGCCACGATCTGGTCGCGCGGAACATCGGGCAGCAATCGCGCCACTTCCTTCGACAGCAAAGCGTGCGTAAAAATATACGTCCGCTGCGGCGGGATGATCGCGCCGATGCGGTCTACGGTCTGCTCCAGCAGCGTCCGCGAGCCAAACAGGTCCAGCAGTTGCTTGGGCCGCCTCTTCCGGCTTAGCGGCCAGAAGCGCGTGCCGCTGCCGCCGGCCATGATGACGGCATAGGCGTGCTCCATTGAAGAGCGGCCTGCGGGGCGAGGAATGGAAGAGGATCGCGGACTCATGATTGAAGCTAATCAAACACTACTTTCTTGATTTCGTCGGGACTCAGCTTCCGCGCCGCCAAGGGCCGCAGAAAATCCTTGTCAATATTCGGGACGTAGAATTTAAGCAAAATCGTATCAGTCTCCGGCGCCAGGCGATAACGCGGCGTGGCGGGAGGAATGATCCAGGCATCTCCGGGCCGGTAGCCCAGCCAACCGGCGACGGTTTCCACGCGCCCGTCACCGGAGAGAATGGTGAAGGCTTCCACCCTTTCCGGAGAGCCCTGGAAAGAAGCCGATTTTTGCAGGCTCCATTCTTCGACGGCAAAGAACCGGTTGGCCAGGACGTAGCGGCGCGAACCGAAGGGTTCACGGAATGTGAGCTTGGGCAGCGCGCGGTAAGCAGGTAACTCCGGCCGGGTGACGTCCAGCGCCTTGTCAATGTGCAGCGGGCGGGGTTTCCCATCCGGCCCGGGTCTGCCGAAATCATCCAGGCGATAGGTGACGTCGGAATTCTCCTCCGCTTCGAACAGGATCAGGCCAGGGCCCAGAGCATGGACCGTTCCGGGTGGAACGAAAATGGCCTCGCCGGCTTCCGGTTCGAAGTATTGCAGGTTTTCCCGGATGCTGCCTTGTTGGAGCCGTTGCCGCAGGGCCGCTTTGGAGGCAGGCGGCTTCAGCGCCAGCAGAAATGCGGCATCGGACTTCGCGTCCAGGATGTACCACATCTCGCACTTACCGCGGAAGCCTTCGTGCGCACCCGCATAATCGTCATCCGGGTGAACCTGTACGGAGAGCCAATCGCTGGTGAAAATGAACTTGCTGAGGATGGGGAATTCTTTACCGGCGGCGGCCGAGCCGAGCAGCTCCGGCCCGTATTCCCGCGCAACCTCGCCCAGTGTCCGGCCCGCGACCGGACCATTCAGGAACTTGGCATCGTCGCCGGTGAGCCAGGACTCGCCCACCGGTTCTTTCCAGTTGGGATCAATCCCGGGATAGCGGTGGGTGACGGTTTTTCCCCGGCGCGTCGTCCAGGAATCCGGATAGAGGGGCGCCAAGTCCCGGCGTCCCCAGATCTTCGGCTTAAAGACGGGAGAGAGCTGAAGAGGAACTTCAAGCTTGGGCATAGGCCGGAACGCGCTGCGCCAGAAACTCCTTCATGCGCCGCAGCCCTTCATCGATTTGCGCCGGGGATGTCGCGTAGGAGATCCGCACATGCTCTTCCGTGCCGAAAGCCGGGCCGGGCACCAAAGCCACGCGGCCTTCATCGAGGAGGCGGTTGGCGAGGTCTGTTGCATCACCCATGCCGTTCTTGCCCAGATAGGCGCTGACGTTTGGGTAGACGTAAAAAGCGCCTTCGGGAATCACGCAATGGACGCCCGGCATGACCCGCAAGCCCTCCACAACACGGTCACGCCGCCGGGCATATTCGGCAAGCATGGTCCGGACCGAATCCTGCGGTCCGCGCAGGGCCTCTAGCGCCGCCTTCTGCGCGATCGAGGTGGGATTAGAAGTGGAGTGGCTCTGCAGCTTGACCATGTTGGAGATCAGTTTCTGCGGACCCAAGGTGAAGCCCACGCGCCAGCCGGTCATGGCATAAGTCTTCGAGAGCGAGCCGACGATGATCAAATTCTCGCGGTTCCTGGAACTCCCGAGAGAAAATGGCTTGCGGCCATCGTAAACAAAATGACAGTAGCACTCGTCGGACATCAACAAAACCCCGCGACGTTCCGCCAGGACCAGCAACTTCTCCATTTCCTCAGCCGGAACGACCGCGCCCGTGGGATTCGAAGGTGAATTGATGATGATCATGCGAGTCTTCGGCGTGATCAGTTTTTCCACTTCGGAGGCGCGCACCGCGAATCTCTCCTCGTCGCGCGTCTTCAGCAGCACCGCCTTGCCACCCGCAAAATGAACGATGTCCAGGAAGGATACCCAGTAGGGGCTGGGCAGAATCACCTCATCACCGGGGTTGATGGTGGCAGCGACTACCTCAAAAATGGAGTGCTTGCCTCCTACCGTCACCACGCACTCCTCTACCGCGTAGCTCGAGCCGAAATCCTTGGCATGCCTCTCCACAATCGCCGACCGCAGCTCACGGATGCCGCCCGTCGGCGTGTACCTGGTGAAGTTCTCGTGCAAGGCGGTGATGGCCGCCTGCTTGATATTTTCGGGCGTCGGGAAGTCCGGCTCGCCCACGCCAAAATCCACCAGGTTGACGCCGCTCGCTTTCAGCTTGTCCGCCTTCTGCACCACGGCGGCGGTGGGCGACACCGAAATCCTGGAAATTCTTTCTGAAAACTCCATCGTCGTTGGCCTCACGCGTTCATTTCTTCAACTTTCGCCCGCAGCCGTTCTTCGACGGCGGGCGGAACCAGTTCCTTGACCGATCCTCCCAAGTGCGCAATCTCCTTTACCAGCCGGGAGCTGATGTACGAGTAGGATTCCGCGGGCATCAGGAACACCGTTTCCAGCCGCGGCTCCAGCTTGCGGTTGATGAGGGCCATCTGCAACTCGAACTCATAGTCGGAAAAGGCCCGCACGCCCCGCAAGATCACTTGAGCCGTCTTCTGCCGGGCGTAATCCACCAGCAGCCCGCTGAAGGTGTCCACGGAGACATTGGACATGCCGCCCGTCACCATCTTCAGCATGTCCACCCGCTCGCCCACCGTAAACAGCGGCCGCTTCTCCAGATTCGTCAACACCGCGACCACAAGATGGTCGAAGAGTTTGCAACCTCGCTGAATTAGATCGAGGTGGCCGTTGGTGATGGGGTCAAACGATCCCGGGTAAATCGCGATGATCGGAGGCATGTGCCAATGCGGGGGCTCCGTTCAACCACTCAGTCAACCCGGATATCTGGTTCGATCGCCCCCGGATAGTCCCCGCCCCGGCGCACTCATTGCCAAAGCTCAGGGGAACAAGACTATTATTCTATTCTCCGCTGCTTGACGTTGTAAACGGCAAATTATACGCAGCGTACGAGGTGGACTCGCATGGGGAACGTCAGGGCATGGCTTCAGCCCTGCCGTTGAGGGGCTCGGTATTCGAACCGGCTTTAGCCGCTGAGGGCCACAGGGGCCAGAGCCCCGGATACTTCTATTCCAATTCTTGCGGCATGGCTGAAACCATGCCCGGACGATCGGCACCACCCATGCGCCAACCCTTGATGTGCCCTGTATAAGAAGAAGCCCAATCCGGCTGAGAGCTAAAAGCTGATTGCTGGCGGCTGCCCGGGCACCTCCGCTGTTTACATTTCAGGCGCAGTATGGTAACTATCGCTCCTTGTTTTTGCTTGGCAAGCGCCGGGCGCTAGGTCTCTTCGTGGCGCTGGGGAAACCCTGCAAACAGGAAACTCCGTGACCGAACTTCGCTGGAACCCAACCGTGCGGGAATGGGTCTCCACGGCTTCGCACCGCCAGGGACGCCCCCAGATGCCCACGGACTGGTGTCCGTTCGATCCGGGTTCAGGCCGGGTGCCGGACCATTACGACGTCTACATTTACCCCAACGATTTCGCGGCGTTCTCGATCCCACCGGCCAAGCCCGCCGTCAAAGGGGATGATTTGTACCGCGTCAAGCCATCCTACGGGAAGTGCGACGTGGTGCTTTACCACCCGGACCATCAGACCTCGCTTGCCCAGCTCTCCGTCGGCCATCTCACGCTTCTAATCCAGTTGTGGCGGAAGAGATTTCTGGAGCACAAGAGAACGCCGGGTATCCGCTACGTTCTGATTTTTGAGAATAAGGGGGCGGTCATCGGCGTGACGATGCCGCATCCGCACGGCCAGATTTATGCGTTCCCCTTCATCCCTCCGCGCATCGAGCGGGAGCTTTCGTCGGCGCGGCTTTATCACCGCCGCCGCAACCGTTGCCTTTACTGCGACATCATCAAGAAAGAGAGGCGCGACGGCAGGCGGATGGTTGCTGAAAATGGCCAGTTCTGCGCCTTCGTCCCTTTCTATGCCCGGTGGCCGTATGAGGTTCACATCATGCCGAAGCGCCATATGGGGGCGCTGGATGAGTTCCGGCCCAAGGAGGAGCAAGGGCTCGCGGAAATTCTGAAATGGGTGACGCTGAAGTATGACAACCTTTTCAATTTCTCTTTCCCCTACATGATGCTAATGCATCAGGCGCCCGTGAAGGGGAGTTACCCTTGTTATCATTTTCACATTGAGTTCTATCCTCCGCATCGCAGCAAGGATAAGCTGAAGTATCTAGCCGGCGTTGAAACCGGCAGCGGAACCTTTCTGAACGATTCACTGGCTGAAGAAAAGGCTGCGGAATTGCGGGCCACGGCGCCGCTGGCGCAAGAGGAAATTGGGAGGAAGGGACAGAAGTCCTAGCGCCGGAAAACACTCGTGCAGTGTCGGGCGAAGGGTTGTCCCAGTCGCTGGCACACGCGCTGCGAGCCCGCGATTCAACCGGAGTGAAGCGGGCGACAGCGGAGAGCCTGCGTCGGAAGCGTCCGGTGAGGTCTTTGGCGAGACATCGCGGCAGCCTGAACCGTCGATCGTGTGAAATCCAGCTCGGCCTTTTTCGTCTAACGGGTCGCTGAAGGATTCTCCTTGGCCGTCATTCTGAGGTGGACGAAGAATCTATCCCCTTTTATTTTCAACACGACGAACGGATGCTTCGCTTCGTTCAACATGACAAAGCGGGATCCTTCAGCATCCTGCTGACCCTTTTTGATGTGTGCAGAAGCGGTTCATTGGCCGACTGCTGAAAGCGAAGTCTACATTGGTTGAGCAGAAGTTCAAGGAGATTTATGGAGCCGCGCCGGACGTCGTGGTCCGGGCCCCGGGCCGCGTGAATTTGATCGGCGAGCATACCGACTACAACCAGGGCTTTGTTCTTCCCGCCGCCATTGACCGCTACGTGTGGTACGCCGGCCGCAAGCGGGCGGACCGTCAGGTCCACGCGCATTCCGCAGATTTCCACGGCAGCGCGGTTTTCGATCTTGATGACATTCAACCGGACGGCGCCGATCGCTGGAGTAACTACCTACGAGGCGTCTCGAAATTTCTCGAGGAGGCAGGCCACGATCTCCCCGGCGCGGATTTGGTTTTTGGGGGAAACGTCCCTCGCGAGGCAGGACTCAGTTCCTCGGCGGCGGTGGAAATGGGAGCCGCAGCATTTTGGTCTGGGATTGCCGGGTTCCATACGAATCCTGTGGAAGTGATCAAACTGACACAACGGGCGGAGAATGATTTTGTGGGCGTTCCCTCCGGCATCATGGACCAGTTTGTCTCGGGGCTTGGCCGCGCTAACCACGCCTTGTTCCTGGACTGCCGTGACCTGAGCTTCCGGCACGTTCCGCTGCGCGCTGGCGTAAATATCGTCGTGTGCAATTCCGGCGTCAAGCGAGAGCTTGCTCATTCCGAATACCAGATTCGCGTACGCCAGTGCCGGGATGCCGTCATCCGGCTCAGGAACACCGGACTTGCCATCCATTCCTTGCGTGATGTCGAGCCCCAGGAATTGGAAGCTGCCCGGCACACCCTTACCGAAGTCCTGCTGAAGCGCGCCCGCCATGTGGTGACGGAGAATCAGCGCGTGCTGCGGGCCGTCAAAGCGCTCGAGGCGGGCGATCTCGAGCAGTTCGGGACCCTTATGAACCTTTCGCACGACAGCCTGCGCGACGATTATGAAGTGAGCTGCCGTGAACTGGACACGCTCGTGGAACTGGCGTGGAGACAGCCCGGCGTGCTCGGCGCGCGCATGACGGGCGGCGGGTTTGGCGGCTGCACGGTGAACCTCGTTCACGAGGCGCGGTGCGATGATTTCGCCGCGGCGCTTCGCGAGGGTTACCGGCGAGCACTGGGTTTGGAGGCGGAAGCTTACGTTTTTAAGGCTGCGGATGGAGCCTTGGTCGATTTCTTGTAACCACGGGTCGTGTCCTCCTCGGGGCGCGAGCTGTTTTGTTAGGTGAAGAAGCCGCACGCTCCGCCTCCGGCTGGCGCGTGTCACCGCGCCCTAAGAGCTGGCCGTGGAGAACTTGTTTGGCCTCTTATCTGCGATTTGCCATCCTTCATGTTTCCACGTGTGGTAAACGGCGACACACTTGGCCCAGTCTTCTTGAATCATGCTGCGGGTAGTGGTGCAGTTTGCTGTAGCGGCGCTCTATGAGCGCCGAAAACGATGTGAAATCAACAGCGGCGGTCACAGACCGCCGCTACAGAA
>JBOGKI010000250.1:0-6980 GCA_050745605.1 Terriglobia bacterium
CTCCAGGGATGTGTCGCGCCGGGGACCTTCGTCAACCGCAAAGGTGATCTTCCGGGTCTGAGGCTTATTGTGCCCGTTCATACTGCATTCGATCACTTCCAGGGGAACAACTTCATCCTTGAATTTTCCGGCGGCAATGGCCGCGAGAGCACGTTGATGGCTGCGCAGAGAGAACTGGTCCGCCTGCTCCCGGGTCACTTCATACTTGCGGGCCACATTTTCCGCTGTCAATCCCATGCTCAGGTAGTAGTCGGGATAATGTTCCATCAGCGAAGGGTTGGGCGAGAAGTGGAAACCACCCATGGGAATCATGCTCATGCTTTCCGCGCCGCCGGCAATGGCGATCTCTCCAAGACCCGCCATGATGCGCTCCGATGCCAGCGCGATGGACTGTAAACCCGAGGAACAGAAGCGGTTGATGGTCATGGCCGAGCAATCCACGGGAAGACCGGCGCGGAGGGCTGCCGTTCGCGCCATGTTGTTTCCCTGCTCGGCCTCCGGCATGGCGCATCCCAGAATCACATCCTCCACTTCTTTCGGATCAAGCTGGGGAACCCTACGCAGGACTTCCTGAATCACCCTCGCGGCCATGTCATCCGGCCGGGTATTCCGCAGGGCGCCTTTGGGCGCCTTGCCAACGGCAGTTCGCGCAATCGAAACGATCACAGCTTCTTTCATAGTTTCCTCCCTCGGTGTTACAACGGATCGTCGCGGCGAAGGAACTTCCGCCACAAGATCCCCCACTCATAAGATGTCACGGAGGCCACAATCGGTTGGCGCGCCTGCCGTCAGGGCCCGGCCGGTTGCCATGTCATTTCGAAATCGATCGACGAGTGTCCTGTCCCAGCTAATTCTTGACAGTCAACTTGAGGCGCTTCGGTAGCGGCGGTCGGAGTTTACCCTGGCAGGGACCGCCGATCTTTTTCAACGAGTTCGGCGCTCCCTTCCTGCGTCAGGGCAGGCTCCGAGCGCCGCTACAGCGCGGGTTTGACGGTAAAAAGTTAGCTGTGACATGACACTAGTTCCTCAGCGGCTTGCCCTTCTTCAACGTATATTGAATTCGTTCGACCGTTTTCTTCTGCCCGCAAAGGCTGACGAAGGCTTCGCGCTCAAGATCGAGTAGATATTGCTCGGAAACCCGCTGCGGCGAAGTGAATTCCCCGCCCCCGCTGAGGACGCGGGCCAGATGAGTCCCCACCACCACGTCATGGTCCGACAGGAATTCTGCCCGGCGGTTCAGATGCAAGCCCAGCTTCATCTTGGTGAAGGCCGGCTGGCCGAGCGCCAGAATATCCTCCCGAGGCTTGCCGGGCCGATAACCCAGGCTCGCCAGTTCGAGCGCCACTCGCTTGCCGTCTGCAATCTGGCGGTCGCGGTTCATGCTCACGGAGTCGCGCGCCGCGAGGTATCCCAGCTTGCGCGCCTCTTCGGCGCTGGTGGAAACCTTGGCCATGCCGATGTTCAGAAAAACTTCCTTGACCTGAATAAAGGGGTCCGCTTCCTGATCTTGAGGGACCTGATCCATGGCGCGCACCAGCATCTCCTTGGCGCCGCCGCCGGCGGGGATCAGCCCAACCCCGGTTTCGACCAGTCCCATGTAAGTTTCGGCAGCCGCCCGCACGCGCGAGCTGTGCAGACACACTTCCACGCCGCCGCCCAGGGTCATGCCGAACGGTGCCGCCACCACCGGCTTCGGCGCATACTTCAACGCCATGTTGGCGTTCTGGAATTGGCGCACGGCCTGGTGGACGTCATCCCATTCGCCCTCCTGAATCGCCATCAAGATAAGCATCAGGTTGGCGCCCGCGCAGAAATTGGGCGCCTGATTGCCAACCACCATCGCGTCAAAATCCTCAGTCAGCGCCCTGAGTCCCGCGTGAACCATCTGCACGGTATCCGCGCCGATGGTGTTCATCTTGGAATGGAATTCCAGGCAGAGCGCGCCATCGCCCAGATCGATCAGGCTGGCTCCCGCATTCTTCCTCACTTCCTTCTTGCGGTCTTTCAGCGCCGGGAGCAGCAGGATTCCAGGACGGTCCTCCAACCCTTTGGGCTTCTTGCTGGCTAGATCAAAATAAAGGGTTGTGCCATCCCGGTTCTCATAAAATGATTTCTTGCCGGAGGTGAGCAGCGCCTCCACCAGGGGCGGAACCGGCCGATTTTCCTTTCGCCACGCATCGGCGATCATCTCAACTCCGATGGCATCCCACAATTCGAAAACTCCGCATTCCCAGTTGTAGCCCCACTTCATAGCGTTATCGATGGCGGTGATGTCGTCGGCGATTTCGGGAACGCGGTTTGCAGCATAGTGAAACGTATCGGAAAGAACGCGGCGGTAGAAGCTGCCGGCGCGGCCAGTGTCCTGGAAAAGCGCAACCACTCGTTGCCTCGGGTCCTCAATGTTCCTGGCCATGTCGAGGGCGGCCAGTTTCGGCTTCTGCCTCGGGCCGTACTCGAAGGTTGACAGGTTCAGGGTGAGAATCTCATCACCGTCCGATGCCGAGCCTTTTACTTTTTTATAGAAGCCCTGCCGCGTCTTTTCGCCGAGCAATTTGCGCTCCATCATGCCTTGGACAAAAGGCGGCGTCTGGAACAGGTCGCGGCGCTCATCATCCGGCAGGGCGGATTGAGAGTTCTTCACCACATGGGTCATCACATCCAATCCCACCAGGTCCAGCGTGCGGAAGGTGGCTGACTTGGGAAGCCCCATGGCCGGGCCGGTGAGCGCGTCGATTTCCTCAATGGTGAAGCCTTCATCCTGCATGATCTTTAGAACGTCCAAAGTCACAAACGTTCCAATGCGATTGGCAATGAAGTTGGGGCGGTCCTTGGCGATCACCACGCCTTTGCCCAAAACCATGTCCGCAAACTGGCTGATCGCTTGGGTCAGCTCCGGAAGAGTCTCCGCCGTCGGAATGACCTCCAACAACTTCATGTAGCGCGGCGGATTGAAGAAGTGAGTTCCAAGCCAATGGCGGCGGAAGTCCTCGCTGAAGCCCTGTGCAATGGAGGCGATGGAGATGCCCGAAGTGTTGGAGCTGATCGCGCTGCCCGGAGCCCGGTGCGCTTCGACTTTATGAAGGAGGCTTTGCTTGATTTCCAGGTCCTCGGTCACCGCCTCGATGATCCAATCGCACTCCTTGAGCCATCCGAGGTTGTCCTCGAAGTTGCCGATGCTGATCAGTTGCGCCAGTTCCGGCAGGAAGAACGCCGCGGGGCGGGATTTCAAAGCGCCGTCGAGTCCGGCTTGGGCGAAGCGATTGCGAACGCGGCGATCAGTAAGAGTCAGGCCCGGGCTGCTTTCCTCGGGCCGGAGCGTAGCCGGAACCATATCCAGCAGAACGCTGGGAATCCGGGCGTTGGCGAGATGGGCCGCATTCCGGGCGCCCATGGTGCCCGCGCCCAACACCGCGACTTTACGAATTTCGCGCACAATTGCTCCCTTTGGAATGAAAGATCATTGCCTTGGCATTATGAGTGACGGGTCGGGAGGCGGTCAAGGGAACGAAGATAGGGTAGTGAGGTACTCTGGCCTGACACCGTAGAGAGCGCTCACCTGCTGAATTCATGAGTTAGAATAGTCGCCTGGCTCCATGTCTCAATTTCACAACACAAATCGAAGGCAAATTATCCTGGGAGATTCCCTGGATCATCTGGCTTGCTTCATGGCAGAATCTGTCGCCCTTTGGGTAACTCCACGCGGTCTGTCATTCTGAGCGAAGCGAAGAATCTCGCGGGCGACGAATACATTGTCCTGTGTGCATTCGCCGTCGTAAGGACGGCTGGCGCAGAGGGATAGCTCTGCGGAGGTGAGAGGGTCTGCCGCTAGGGGGCCTGCGGTCCCCAACATCCATGGCCAGGGGAGCCTTGGTGGCGTCACTAGCGGCGCGAAGAAGCGTAGAACAGTTTCCAAAGCTCGCGCACGATGCGAGACTGGATTTCGGGATCGGCGCTGCGCTCTTCGCCCAGTTCCTTGAATTTCGCCTCCAGTTGGGTTTCGTAGCGGCGATAGCTCTCCAAGGCGTGCTCGCAAACCCGGTCGGTCGTGGAAATCGGAGCTTCCCCGTAGTGTCCGAGTTTCGCGATTAAGGTACGAGAATGGCAGCCAGCGCTGAGGTCATTCGGCACCTCGGAACCGGCATGATCACCGTTCTTGTCTTGAGCGCGAGCTGATTTGATTGCTGTGACGACGGGCGCGGCGCCAATGCGGACGAGCAGAAGTTCCGATCGTCTTCGACAATCACCGTCCCTGGTTCGTCGTCCGCCCTCTAGTGCGACTCATCCGGCAGGTTTTGTCTGGCAAGATCGAGAGCTTCTTTGGGGCCAAGTGCCCTCAAGCCAAGGCTCCGGTGCGCCATGATGGAAGCCCTCAGGTCCTCGTCCGCAGTGACGATGATGGGCCGAGTGATAAGCGCCGCCCTAACAATCTCGGCGTCCTCTGTCGGAACGACTACTCCGGCCGGCAGTTCAGGAAGATCGCTAAATTCAAGTATCCGCTTGGAAAGGTTATTCAAAAACATGCTGATGAAGGCTAAAGCTTCTGCGGCAGAAGATCGTTCAAGCTTCAACTTTTGGATGATGCGCCAATACTTGTCGAGCAAGACTCGGTGGATGGTCAGTGTGTGGCAAATGCGAGCGATCGAGCGGACAAATTCAGCGGCGGTTTCATCCGGCTTATCGTGTTTGTCAACTCCTCTCACAGCGTGGTAAAGAATATTCTCGTCAATAAGGAAGCTGTATCTCACGCCTTTATGACTTCGACCCCTTCAGAGCGTCAAGATATTCTGACAACTCATCCAAACTCTGGTCGTAGAAGCCCGGCAGTCCACCCTCCACCCCGCCCTTATCGTCAACCGCAAGTCGCTGCACTTCGGCAGTGCCGTTTTCAGGAGACTTGAAGTAATAGATCGCAAGCTCCTCCTTCTCCAAATCTCCCCTTGCAACTGCGTGCAGAAGTTTGTGCAGCACATGCTCGCTGTGGGTTTCCATAAAGAATTGCAAATTCCGTTGCTTTGCAACTCTCAGCAAGACCGATATCACTTCGCTCTGCTTCTTGGGATGAAGGTGCGCCTCTGGCTCCGATAGCAAAATCGTCTCATTTGGCGGTGCAAGGACGACGGGCAGGAGGATGAACGGCATTTGGTTCGCTCCCGTCCCTTCGTTGGTGAATAATCTGCCTGTATCATCGTTTTTCGGGTCCTTCGCCAAGACTATCGCTCTCGGTCCTGGGAGTAACTTAACCTCTATACCTACATTGAAGAGGTCCTCCATCCGGAGGGACAAAGTGTCTTCACGGTTCCGATCATAGACAAACATGCTCGCAAGTGAAATCGATCTATCGGCAAGCGTTAGCCGCTCTATATTTTCCGCAGTCTGCTTTGCGAGAGGATAGCCTGATTCCTCAAAACCTCGGAGAGGAAAGATTGGATGCAATGAGTTTAGTAATAGAGATGGAGCATTCCCTACGAGGTCACCCAGCTCGTTAAGTGCGGCCAGATCGTCAGGTGTGGTTGGATCGCTTTTTTGAAGATGGATGGCCGCTGCGATAAGTCGAAAGTTAGGGGCTGCGCTTACCATAAGGGTGCCTGACCCGACACGAACGGGAGGTTGCATCAGTGGCGGCGTTAGCCCAGGCGCCCATTGCCAGTTGAATGAAGCTTTGGGATGGTGAAAGTGCCCGCGATGATAGACCAACTTATTGTCATAAACTTGCAGGTCAAAGGAAACCTCGGCTGGGTCTGCGTATTTTACAGGGTTCCGAGCACCGACAATGCCGCTAGCAGCAATTTGGCATTGACGTTGGCCATGGCGGACAACATCCTTGAAGCCACCGAGATCTACAACTACGTTTTCGTAAAACGAATAGGGTTCTTGGTCTTCCGTTTTTCTGCGGAGGACGGGTTGAAGGAAGTCGCTTCCGCCGCTAGCAGAGGCTTGGCGCAAGGCTAGTAGAGCCTGGAAGATACTAGACTTCCCACTGTTGTTAGGCCCGATGAAGACAGTAATCGGCGCGGCCTCTATCGAGGTGTCCACGTGGAGCTTAAAGTTCTTTAGGCGGATAGTCTTTAACACAGAGCGATTATAGCGCAGCAGTAAGAACCAGGAGGATCTATCGCGGGGTGGAGACACGCGACGGCATCTTGGACCCGCGGGGCGGGCCGACGCCGAGCAAGGTGCGCGAAATATCGGCGAGCGCTCCGCCTTCAAACCCAGACGATCTTAAGGCCAGCCTCGACTCGTTCAAAGTCCTTGTCCGCTGCGACCAGAGCGGCCTTTCGGTTCTGCGCAAGGGAAGCGGCGAAGCAATCAGCGTAGGGCAGATTGTGCTCGGCTTTGAGCCTCGCAGCGATTTCGGCGATCTCCCTATCCACGCCCACAATTTCAATGGGAAGCTGGGCGATCTCTTTGATCTTCTCGCGAGCGGATTTCTCACCGTGCGCGCGCCAGATGGAGTAGTAGACCTCGCCCCAGTTGACCACCGACATCAATAACGCATGTTTCCTCTCAACCGCCCGGGCCAGAACCTCTTCCACCTTTTCCGCCCCGGCGCGGCCCTCGAAAAACGCCATCAGAGCGCTGGCATCAAGGACGAGAGTTTTCATAGCCCGCGCTCGCGGCGGCGCTCTTCGAGCAGGACCTTCAGCGCCGAGGGTTCGCCTTTGAGCGAACCGCGCAGGCCGCGGATGAATTCGCGCGTCACCGGCTGGAGGAGCATGCGTCCGTCATCTTCCATAAACGCGATCAACGTTCCCTTCTTGATGCCGAACCGCCGGCGCAGCCGCGCCGGGATGACGAGCTGGCCTTTCGACGTCACAACGCTTGTCTCAACGCTCATAGGGCGAACGCCTCTATAAATCTCATACCATGTGGCTTGAGGTAAGTCAATATTAAATTGTCTTACTAATCAGTAGAAGCAACTCCTAGCCCCAATACTGTTCATTTAGGCTACTGGGGCTACTGTACCCGCGAACCCAATTTCC
>JBOGKI010000251.1:0-6978 GCA_050745605.1 Terriglobia bacterium
GGAGTACTACACGCCTGTAAACGTAGTGGACTACATTCTGGTGCGAACGGGGATTAAATCCGACCCCGACATTATGCAAAAGCGAATTCTGGACCCCGCTTGTGGCTCTTTCACGTTCGGGGTTCGCGCCGCGTCACACCTGCTTCAGGCAGGCTCAAGCCTGTCCCCGGAGAATCGTATCGATCTGGTCCGCGTCTGTCTCCGGGGCCAGGATATCAATCCCTTTTCCGTTTTCCTTTCCCATCTCAGTCTGCTGTTTGCTTTGCTTGAAACCTACTTGGAAGCAAAACAGTCGAACCCCAACTACGAAATCAAGCCGATGGAGGTGTCGCTTCAGAACTCACTCACAATTGGCATTCCCGAGACAACTGAGATTGGCAGCCTTGAGGACACCGGCCCAACTGTGCCTGCTGATGAGGAGGTTTCAGATTTTGACTACGTCGTGGGAAATCCGCCTTTCGTTCGGAACGAAAGGCTACCCAAAGAAGACCGTGACGTGTTGAACGGGTATTTCCCGGACCTCGCGATCAGAAACACTGATCTCTCTGTCTACTTCCTATACTCGGCCGCCAGATATTGGACAAAAGAAGGGGGGACCGTCGGCATGGTGGCGCCGCTGGCTATCGCCAATGCGCAGATGGCTGCTTATCTCAGGAACATACTGAAAGAGTACGAAATTTCCGAACTGGTTTCGTTGGAATGGTGCGCGAAGCAGGCGTTTCCTGGCGCGGATATCGTGCCTATGCTCATTTTCCTGAAAAGAAGCCAGCGTACAAATGGACACAAAATACGGTTGGTGGGGGGCATTCAGGAAACCAAGGATCTGAACCGCTGCACTGAGGACGAAGGATTCTTTCTGCAGAAATCATCTTTGCTCTGCTTTGATGACTGGGCAGCGTTGAGCCCATTTGGTGACTGGTGCTTGGACGTAGGCGAAACGGACATGCCTATTCTGAATAAACTGAAATCGTCTCCACGGCTTGAGGCGGATGCGCGCTGCTGCTTCGCAATTAAAGCTGGGAACAACTCCGAGTTTCTCCGTCCGGCGGAAGCGGGCGAGCCCAAATCGGATGAGGTTCCGTTTGTGAAGGGACAGCATGTTGCAGCGTTTCAGGTTGCGACGGATACGGAGGAATACGCGGACCTGAACAAGATCGACACCGCCGAAGACGCGTCCGTCTGGTCTGACTTGAAGTTCCATCGTGACAACCAGGGCAATGTGGATACGTCAGGCCTTGGCCGGTTCGACTACAAGACACCGCTGGGCTTAACCACGGGCTGTCCTAGTGACACGCTGTGCTGTCTGGTCCCAGAAGTTTACGTCACTCTCGTGGCCTCAGTGGTTGACCCTCTCTCGGTAGCAGCGAACAACAGCGTGCTCGCGGTTGTCCCCAAGAAGTACAGCGCTCATTGCTTGGCAGCCATCATCAATTCACGTGTTTCCCGCTACTATGCGTTCCTTACCCTCCGGGCAGCAATCCTCCTGCGGAGACGCACCACTTGGTATCCACGCGCCTTGAAATCCTTGCCCGTGCCAACGTTGACTGCTGGGACGGCTGGCTCGCTCCATACTCTCGCTGCGGAGGCTGCGGCCCTCTCAGGTTCCGTGCTGGGGAGCGAAACAGAAGCATATTTGTCGGGAATCGAAGAAATTGAACAATTCAGGAAGGCAGGCTTTCTCGGCCTCCAACTGACCGGGAGGGATGAAGTCATCGACCGGGAAGATTTGGCCGGGGCAGAGGTTCGCGGCAATGAAATTGTTTTGGGCAGCAATGCCATGAGGGCCAGTTCAGAAGATACTCTGACCCTTGCCCGCGTGGCACTCCTCGCGACGGAGAAGGAGGAGTTCACCGTTGAGGACATTGAGAACGTTCTTCTGCCCGTCGATGCTATCAAACGCCGGGAGCTCGCCGAAAAGGTTCAGAACTTTGCATCGGACGTAAGTAAGACTCAGGACCGGGTCCTGGCGATCATGGAAGAAATTGACGAAATTGTCGCTGCAGGTCTGGGCCTTACTGCCGCTGAACACCAGACCATCCGCAGGCGCTGCCAGGAGTTCCCGCTTTCGGTCACGGTCGAGCGGCCCCGCTTCGCTTGGAGTCCTGATCGCAAGCGTCAGGCGCGCCGCACCTATCGGCCCGGTGACCGGTTCAGATAACAGTCGAAGCGTGCAAACTCGGGGCGCTTGGTTCGCCAAGTACAGAGGGAATTGGCGCAGGTTTCTCATGCGGCCCATGGGCTTTTCCCGCGTGGTAACCGGTCATTTCGATGCCGCCGATGGTTAGATTTCCAGGTAGTGGAGCAGTTTGGTGTAGCGGCGCTGTCCTCAGCGCCGAAACCCCGTACAATCAACGGCGACGGTGAGGACACCACCGCTACAGCAACCAAACTGAACCACCGATTTCCACTTGACGAGCGCCGGCAATTGGTCTACAATTTACTTTTGAGTAACTGAGCGCGTCGCTAAAATCCTCCTGGCCCCGAATCCCCCTCGCCCCGGCCGTGGGTAGAAGACAATCCCTTGCTTCTGGCAAACCACTGCAATGACTCAAACGTGGCTAAGGGTCTGCTGTCGGTGCTTAACGCCGGACCGATCTCCTGGCCGGGCGCCGTCGCCAGGCAGCGGCCGAGCCGACCGAGCAAGCGTAGTGGAGAAAAAGAACTGAAAAAAAGGATTGTTTAGGCAAACCCATATGTAGTTGAAAATAATGGAAAACTCGAGGAACAAACCCATTCAAACCCAAAACAAAGCCAATCAAAAACTAGCCAAGCTATTTAATATCAATAGGTTGGATCTGTTTCAGGCACGAGGCCACTCAAGTTATGTAGCGTCAACATGTTACAAGATATCCAGGCGTGTCTCGGACGTTTCAAGCAATCTAAATGCCAAACAAATCAAGCTCTCAATATCGTTCAAATTAATTATTATCTGGCAGTTACGAATATGCCGGCGGATAAATGATCGCATGTTATTCACAACACATAGCTTAGAAGCTTGTAGTGGATAAACGTCCGGGCGTCAGAATCGCGCGCCATGGCTCCTCGGTGCAGAGTTTCACCGCCGGGAGAGCGGCGCATTTGGTATAATCGCGCCGCTTTAATTCTTGAGCGGCGCGGCATGGACGAGGACGAGGCTTTGAAGCCAGTTGCAAGAGACAAGAGTCGAGAGACAACCGATCAGTTCACGGCGTTTTTCTTGTCACTGGTCACTGGCCACTTGTCTCTGCTCTTCGTGACTTTCGGCCCGCGAATCTTGCAGGTAATCAACTCGCATGCTCTTTAAGACTTTCAGCGCCGCGGTTTTTGGCATTGACGCCCACATGGTTGAAGTGGAGGTAGACATTTCCGCCGGCCTGGGCAACTTCATGACCGTGGGGCTGCCCGACGCCACCGTGCGCGAGAGCCGCGAGCGGATCAAGGCCGCCATCAAGAACTGCGGGCTGGATTTCCCTTTCATGAACATTACCGTGAACCTGGCCCCGGCCGACGTGAAGAAGGAAGGCTCCGGGTTCGACCTGCCGATTGCGCTGGGCATTCTGGGCACCACCGGCGCCCTGCTCAAGACCGAGCTTAACGATTGCCTTTTTCTGGGCGAGCTCTCACTCGATGGCGGCTTGCGCCCCATCAAGGGCGCGCTCTCCATCGCCAGCATGGCGCGGCAGAAGGCAATTCGCCGCATCGTGGTGCCCAAAGAAAACGCTGAGGAAGCGGCCGTGGTGCAGGATGTCGCGGTCTACGGGTTGCAGTCCCTGCCGGAAGTCCTGGACTTCATCAACCAGACGCGGGAGTTCGCGCCGGTGCGCGTGCAGGTATCACAGATGCTGGCGAATTCCGGCCGCTACGCCGTAGATTTCCGCGATGTGAAGGGCCAGCTTCACGCCAAGCGCGCCATTGAGGTGGCCACGGCCGGCGGCCATAACATCCTGATGATCGGTCCGCCCGGCGCCGGCAAAACCATGCTCGCCAAGCGCATTCCCACCATTTTGCCGCCCATGAGCTTCGATGAGGCGATCCAGACCACCAAAATTCACAGCGTGGCGGGAGTGCTGAATGCAGGCCTGGGGTTGGTGGGCGCGCGGCCCTTCCGCTCGCCCCATCACACGATTTCCGATGCGGGCTTGATTGGCGGCGGCGCCGTGCCGCGGCCGGGCGAGGTGAGCTTGGCGCACAATGGCGTGTTGTTTCTGGATGAGCTTCCCGAATTTCAGCGCAACGTGCTCGAAGTGCTTCGCCAGCCGCTTGAAGATGGCACCGTGACCATCGCACGCGCCTCCATGTCCCTCACCTTTCCAGCGCGATTTATGCTGGCCGCCGCTATGAATCCCTGTCCGTGCGGATTTTTCAACGATCCTTCGCGCCAGTGTACCTGCACGCCTCCCATGATCCAACGCTATGTTTCAAAGATTTCGGGACCGCTGCTCGATCGCATTGACATTCACATTGATATGCCGGCCGTGAAATATCGCGAACTGCGCGAGGATGCGGGCGGGGACGGGTCGGAGGATATTCGGGGGCGGGTGGTGGAGGCGCGGAAAAGACAGTTGGGGCGGTTCCAGGGCGAGAAGATTTATTGCAACGCGCAGATGAGTCCCAGCCACCTGCGGCGTCACTGCCGGCTCTCGGCGGAATGCGAACAATTGCTGGAAAGCGCGGTGACGCGACTGGGGCTGAGCGCCCGCGCCCACGACCGCATCCTGAAAGTCGCCCGAACCATTGCCGACCTCGAAGGCGCTGAATCCATCAGCTCCACTCACATCTCCGAGGCCATTCAGTATCGTTCGCTCGACCGCAACTATTGGGCCTAGGCGCGATTTTGAACCCTAGTGTCATGTCACAGCTAACTTTTTACCATCAAACCCGCGCTGGTGCGGAGCTCGGAGCTTGCCCTGACGCAGGAAGGGAGCGCCGAGCTCGTAGAAAAAGATCGGCGGTCACAGACCGCCGCTACAGAAGCGCCTCAAGATCACTGTCAAGAATTAGCTGGGACAGGATACTAGCCCGGACGATTCACGGATTCCGGCCGGGGGTGATGATTTCGGGCTCTCGCAACGCGCCATTCCGATCGGATCCCAACGGCGCGAACGGAGATGAGGAAGGCTTTGGAGGTCCAAGCTGGCGTGGCGTATAATGCGATCTCGGAGCGAGTTTCTTCTCGATTCCCCCTTCTGGAGTTCTTGAATCCATGCCTCCACTGACCATGTATGAAAAAATCTGGGAAGCCCACGCCGTTCACGAGGCGCCGGGCGAGCCGTCACTCATTTACATTGACCGGCACCTGATCCATGAGGGAACGTCACCCCAGGCGTTTTCCGGTCTGAAGGTTGCGGGCCGCAAGGTTCGGAGGCCGGACCTGACCTTTGCCGTCATGGACCACTCCGTTCCCACCAAGGACCGCAATCTTCCCCTAACGGATTCCATCGCCGCCGCTCAGTTCGACGCTCTGGCGCGCAATTGCAAGGAAACAGGCGTCACGCTGTTTGACATGCACAATCCCCACCAGGGCATTGTGCACATCATCGGCCCGGAGCTGGGCATCACGCAGCCCGGCCAGACCATTGTCTGCGGAGATAGTCACACCTCCACGCACGGCGCCTTCGGCACGCTGGCTTTCGGGATCGGCACCAGCGAAGTGGAGCACGTGCTGGCCACCCAATGCCTCTCGCAATTCAAATCCAAGACCATGCTGGTGCGCGTCAATGGCCACCGGCCGCGCGGCGTAACCGCCAAGGACATTATCCTGGCCATCATCGGTAAGATCGGGATTTCGGGCGGCAATGGCCATGTCATCGAATATGCGGGCGAGGCCATCCGCGAGCTTTCCATGGACGGCCGCATGACGGTCTGCAACATGTCCATTGAAGGCGGCGCGCGCGCCGGCATGGTGGCGCCAGATGAGATCACCTTCACTTTTACG
This sequence comes from Terriglobia bacterium, assembly GCA_050745605.1. GTDB lineage: Bacteria > Acidobacteriota > Terriglobia > UBA7540 > UBA7540 > CALCEB01. The sequence continues at coordinate 5,915 of JBOGKI010000251.1, forward strand.
GAAGGCCGGCCTTATGTTCCGCGCGGCAAGGATTTTCAGATCGCCGTTGATTATTGGAAGTCTCTGGCAACGGACTCCGGAGCCGCTTACGACAAAGTGGTGGAGCTCGATGCCGCCCAAATCGCGCCACAGGTCACCTGGGGCACCAACCCAGGCATGGTGACGAATGTGACGGGACGCATTCCGGACCCGGCATCATTTGCCGACCCGGTTGACCGCGAGGCCGCCGAGCGGGCGCTTGCTTACATGGGCCTTCGCCCGGGGACGCCGATCGTGGATATTCCCTTGGACCGGGTCTTCATCGGCTCCTGCACCAATTCTCGGATTGAAGATCTGCGATTGGCGGCTCAGGTGGTGGCAGGCAGGAAAGTGGCGTCGAGCCTGAAGCAGGCTCTGGTGGTGCCCGGCTCGCGCGGCGTGAAAGCTCAAGCCGAGACGGAAGGTTTGGATCGCGTTTTCCGCGATGCAGGATTTGAGTGGCGGGATTCCGGTTGCAGCATGTGCATCGGCATGAACGCCGACGTGCTGCCGAGTGGCGAGCGCAGCGCCAGCACCTCCAATCGGAATTTTGAAGGACGGCAAGGCAAAGGCGGACGAACCCATCTCGTCAGTCCTATGATGGCCGCCGCCGCCGCCATTGCCGGCCATTTTGTGGATATTCGCCAATGGCCGGAAGCGGCCAAGGTCGAGTAAGGATTTCCAATCCGGCGCGGCCGGTCATCCTGAGTGCAGCGAAGGATCGCGAGGTAATTGCAGCATGGCAGCGCCGGGAAAGTAGTCAGAACATGACCCCTGAAGATATGGATCGGTCGATCACGGAATTGCGCGACAATCAGGTCGTCCAAGGGGTGCGTCTCCATCGCATTGAGACGAGCCTTGACCGGCTGGAGGGGGTCGTCGAGCAAAATACCTTGGCGATCCAACAGAACACCCTGGCCATTGGCAAACTCGCGGACGGAATGGCGCTGCTCCAAACGGCCATGAAGGGCATGGTTCAAACTGTCGAAGGACTAGCGGACCGCATGGCCCTGCTTCAGTCAACGATGACGGGATTGGTGCAGACG
>JBOGKI010000252.1:0-6973 GCA_050745605.1 Terriglobia bacterium
TCATCAACGGAGGGGGAAACAATCCCCGCGGCGCCGTCGCCGGGCGGATTGATCAATCCTGCGTTTCGCGGGTGCGATCGCGAACTGTTTCAGTTCGTGACTCCGCGCATCAGCCCGGGGGGATGCCGGGCCGATGCGCCATATTACGGGCGCTGCCTGCCGCCAAAACACGTCACCGGCAATTCCGAAATGCAGAAGCCAAATCGAGGACCCATTATGAGAGCGAGCCGCGTCACCCGGAAAAGCAGCCTGCATCCCTTCACAAACGAGAAATGCGCGGTTTGTAATGGTCGAACAGGCGCGGCAAAACCGCCGGGGCAACTCCGCTACGTGCGCGAAGACGCCGTCGCTGAAATGGACCCGGGAGATATCATCCTTCTGGAGGACACGACCGGTCTGCGCGCCCAGGTCGATTCCGGCTTCTATGCCATCCTCGCCTGCCCGCAGTGCGGCCATCTGGACCTGATCACGCAAGCCCAATATGGCGGCGCGGTTTCCGTGCTCTGCGGCCACCATGATTGCTCCTGCCACTTCAAAATCCACGAAAAGACACGCCTGGCGTACCTGCCGATTAACTGACGAGCTCCTGGAAGTCCCCCGGGAAGGTCCCGACTTGTGCCCCTCAGCCCTTTGTGGTGTTTCCAAGTCCAGTTGCTCGAAAGCGGCCTCGAAGTTGTACCCTTCCTCCACAGGTTCAGCCGAAGGGTCTACTGAGGACGACCACTCATGGTGACAGCTTTCTCTGTAGCAGCCCTCCACACCTGGCGTATCGCGATGCACGGTCATTAGTCCCCTGAAAGAGGGCGATCCCATCCATGACTTTTATGTCGCACACCCGGCAGCGGCCACCGGTTGGACTTTTATCGTCGCATCAGTTAAGATGCTTTTGAGGTGCTGCCATGATAGACGTAGCAGAAGATATTCACCCTTTGACCGCTTTCAAACGCCAAACGTCGAAATTCACCCGCCTGCTCAAGAAAACCCACCGCCCCCTTGTGCTGACGGTCCAGGGCAAGGCGCGCTTCGTGGTGTTTGATGCTGCGGCTTACGAGGATTGGAAGGATCGCCTGGAAACCATCGAAGCAGTCCATGAAGCCCTGTCGGAGGAGGGCGAGGGCCGGCCGGCGCGCGAGGTCCACGTCGAACTGGGGCAAAAACACTTTGGCGTATCGCGTTCTGTATCGAAAGCGCGCTGAGCGTGATCTCGACAAACTGGCTGAACACGCGACGCCCGGCTGGTTTGCCGACCTCTGCGACGCCGTCGAAAGTCTCGCGGAGTTTCCTAATCGGGGCTCCATGGCCCGCGAGGCGGCTCTTCGAAAGAACGGCGTGCGGCAGCTTCCTTGCGGCGAAGGTCACAGCACCTACAGGATTCTTTACCGCGTCTGGGGCGAAACAGTTCAAATCCTCACTATTCGCCACGGCCACAGGCGACCGATCCGGCCATCATAAGAAACAGCGGTAGCCATGGCGCGGGTTTTCTTGCTGTGGGCTTTTCCCTGGAAATGCAGAGCCCACGATGAATAATCGGTCGTGGCTACCACCGCTTCGCAGTGTCCAGTCATTTCCGAGAGATTACACTAACGCCCGCCGGCGCCCAGGTAAACGGTTTCCATTCTTTCTGCAGAATCTTGCAATGGTCGCAGTCAAAGGCTTTCAGGGCCTCGCCGCGGCCTTCAATCCGGCCGGGCGCAATGCTGGAGATTTCCGTCCGCGTCAGGATGTGGCACCAATGAACCGGCGGTTCGTGCCCGGCCTTTTCCGTGCCGCACGAGAAGGGCAAGTAACTGCGGGTGGTCCCGATCCACTTGGTTCCCACGCGGCGGCATTCGGTGCGGACATAGGCTCCTTGCTGTCGCATCGACTTGGGAATGTTGGTCCACACCGCAGTGAGGGAATTTGCGGAGACCTGAATGCGGTACTTGTTTTTGGTGGTCTCGGACTTCCACATTGCCGGAGTGGACGCCTTAGCCTGCGCAGTTTCCGGTTGGGTGGCTTGCGGCGTACGAGGTGCAGCGATCCCCAACAAGGTCAGAGTCACAAGCGAACTTCCCAAAACCAACACCCAGCACCTTCTTACCAGCGTCAAGGTTGCCTCCAATAGAGGTAGTGACTCGGTTTGGTGGCGTAGCGGCGAGTTTACCTCGCCCCATGGCGGCATCAAGCCGCCTCTACATCAAACTGAGAAGGTGTGAAAAAATTCGAATCTGTCATGCTGAGCCCTTCGGCTTCGCTCAGGGTAAACTGCGCGAAGCATCTCATCTCTCATTGCAGGCCAAGAGCGTAGATCCTTCGCTTCGCTCAGGATGACAGGCGCCGTAGATTTTTTCACATCTTCTGAGTCACTACCCCAATAGACTGCCCATTGACAGACGGACACTTGCGGCGGGTTATCCCAGCCTTTCGCCCTGGCAGTTTAAGAACCCAGGGTAAGCGGGATGCGTTCGGAAGTCAATAACTCGTTAACATCTTCATGATAAACACGCAACGCCAAGGAGCGGTATTCGCAAGGGCGGCGACGCATTGGGCGGCTGGTCCTCACCCGGCGCGACGGGAAGCCCTGCTTCGCCGCGCCGCCATCTCCCTCCGGGAGAGAGGACGGGGATGAGATCGGAAGCGCGTGTGCAGGCGACAAGATCAGAGCCGGATCTTGAACCGTTCTACCATGCGGTAAAGCGTTTTGCGGCTGATGCCCATGATGTGAGCGGCTTTGGCCTTGTTCTGATTGGTCATCTTGAGGACGTGCAGTAGGTACCGTTTGCTGATCTCGTCGAGCGAGGGCAGGTCAATCTGGATATCTTCCACCGGATTTTTCTTGGGAGGCTCGACTCGGAGCTTGGGAGGAAGGTCCTCCGTCATAATAACGCCGGTGCGATTCAGCGCCACGGCGGCTTCCAAAGCATTTTCAAGCTCGCGGACGTTGCCTGGCCACTCGTATCCCACCAAGGCGGAGAGCGCCTGCGGAGAAATCGCATACTCCACGCCATGCTCGCGCCCGAGCCTTTTCAGGAAGTGCCCGACGAGCAGCGGAATGTCTTCCATGCGCTCGCGCAGGGGGGGCAGGCTGATCTCCACCACACGAAGCCGGTAGTAAAGGTCGGCGCGGAATTTCCCGTGGTCCACCAGGTCGCCAAGAATGCGATTGCTGGCCGCAATCAGCCGCAGATCCAGCTTGAGCACCTGGTTGCTGCCAATCCGCCGCACTTGCTGCTCTTCGATCACGCGCAGCAGCTTCACTTGCAGCGCGGGGCTCATTTCCGAAACTTCATCCAGGAAGACCGTTCCGCCGCTCGCCTCTTCCAGAATGCCGCGTTTATTCTCGTAGGCTCCGGTGAAGGAGCCGCGGACGTGGCCGAAGAGCTCGCTTTCGAGCAGCGATTCGGTGAGCGCGCCACAGTTAACGGGGAAAAAGCTCTGAGTGGCGCGCGGACTATTATGGTGAATGGCCTGCGCCACCAGTTCCTTTCCGGTACCGCTTTCGCCGTAAATCAGCACGGTGGCGCGGGAATCGGACACCATGGCGATTTTCTTGTAGACTTCGAGCATGGACGGGCTGGTGCCCACCAGGCTCGAAAGCTGGACCTGACTCCCCAGTTGCCGCTTCAGGTTGCGGTTCTCCCGCACCAGGCTCCGGTTCTCCACGGCGCGGGCCACCTGCAGCACGACTTCGCCGATTTTGAAAGGCTTGGAGATGTAGTCGAAAGCGCCGGCCTTCACCGCTTCAATGGCCGTCTCCATCGACCCGAATGCCGTAATCAAAATCACTTCCGACTCCCGTTGGATCTCCTTGTAAGCTCGCAGCACGTCCAGTCCGTTCTGATCGGGGCCCAGTCGCATGTCACTGATGATGACGTCGAAGAGCTCCTGTTGGCCCACTTTCAAAGCCTCTTCGGCGCTGCCCGCGGTGAAGACGTTGTAGCCCTCCTCGCCAAGCACCTCGCGCAGAAGATCGCGGGTGTCCGAGTCGTCGTCTACCACCAGAATGTTAGCTTGTCGCGCGTAGGCGTCCTTCAATTCACAACTCCGTCTTGGGTTGCACGTGGCGCAGGGGCCCTGCGGCTTTACGAAATCCCTCACACCGTACCCATCCCGCCATCCGCAGCGGCGCTTCTCGAACAACCGCAGCGATTGGAAGGGGAGCCCAGCGCTGCACGTCGGGTCTCACGATCGCGAGGAACCCACCACCGAGCCCAGGGCCGGCGCCGTCTCCACACGCTCCCGGCAATCCACTGGCAATGAGATGGTGAAGCAGGCGCCCTCGTGAAGTTTGCTTCGGACGATGATATCGCCGCCGTGCTGCCGCACAATCTGGTGGCAGATGGCCAATCCCAAGCCGGCGCCCGTTCCCAGGCGTTTCGTGGTAAACATGGGGTCAAAGATGTGGTTGAGGGTCTCGGGAGAAATGCCCTCGCCCGAGTCTTCTACCTCGACGATAACCTGGTCAGAGGCGCCCGCTGCCGTTTGCCTCAACCGGATTTTCAGCAAACCGCCGTGGGGCATGGCATCCATGCTGTTGTTAATCAGGTTCAGAAACACCTGCTGCAAATATCCGGCGTCGGCGTAAATGGGAGGACAATCGGCAGCGCACTCGGCGCGAAGATCGATTTTCCTCAGCTCCAGCGCGGGAGAGGAGAGCATGGCGGCTTCCTCGATCACACGGCACAGGTCCACCGGCTCGAGATGCAGATCGAACTTCCGCGTCCAGGAGAGGAGTTGCTTCACGGTGCGCACGATGTTTTCAATCTGCTTCTCAATGATGTGCAGGCGGCGGTCAAGCCCGGCATCGCCGGTCTTCCTGCGGGCCATCAACTGCACGTGGCCGGAAATGGAGTTGAGCGGCGTGCCGATCTCATGGGCGAGGCTCGCGGCAAGCTGGCCCGCCACGGCCAGCCGTTCCGACCGGGCCAGGCTCTTCTGGGTTTCAAAAAGCTCCTCATTGATCCGCGTCAGCTCGGCATTGCGACGCGCCAGCTCGGACGTGGCGTCCTGCACCTTGCGTCCCAAGTCGCTATTGAAATTTTCAATACGGCCCAGCATGCGGTTCAGGTGGCCGGCAAGACGGCCGATTTCATCCTGGCTCTGCGCACGCGCCCGCACATCCAGTTGTCCGCCCTCGGCCGCCTCCATCACCCGAATCATTTCCTTCACCGGACCCCGCACGCTGCGCAGGAAAAAGCCGTGGACGATCAGGATCAGGACCACCAGGCTAGCCAGCATCAGCAGCAGGTTGCCCTCGACAATGTCTTGCGTAATGACGTCGGACCGGAGCTTGGAAACTTTTAGGTTCAAGCAGCCGGCGATGCGGCCGTTCACCCGCAGCACCGTGCCGATGATCCAGTATTTTCCGTCCGGCGTCTCAATGGTGTATTGGTCCTGGTTGGCGCGCTCAAATTCGTGAAGGTGCTGGTTGGCCCAGGTAGTGTCGTTGATGCCTGGAACATTGTCCAGTTCCAGATGCGGTCCCTTGGAATCCGTGGTGGCGACCAGCGTGTGTTTGGGGTCGTGAAGGTAGACGTCAGCCTGTTTGACCCCCGGAACGTCATGCTGCATCTGCTTCAAGATGCGGACGAGGTTCTGCGGATTGTTCAAAGCCCGATCGTTCACCAGATGCTGGGCGGTAAGGCGGGCCTGGGTCAGGGCCCTGCGGTAAACTTCCTCCTCCACCGGCTGGCGAGTGAGGATCATGGCGAGAACCGTGGAAACACCCACCAGGACAATAATTGCGGAGGCGAATATGATGATAATCTTGGTCAGCAAACCGAACCGGCTGGGCGTCATAAGCTATTGCCTGCTATGTATTTAAGCACGGAGTGTGGCAAAATGCAACACTTGCGGATGTCCCTGGCCTGTGTGTTCGCCTGGGTGGCCACGGCGAGCATACTTTCCCGCCGCGGGCCTTGTATGGGTAGCGCGCGTTTGTGATGCCAAATGTTGTAGCGGCGTTCTCCGACCGCCGAATTTTCGGCGCTCCTAGAGCGCCGCTACGCGAAAGCCTGTCAGCACCTTTGGTAATCCTCAATAGAGTTGGCAGGACTCATCTCACGGCCGCGCCCTTGATCAGGCGAATCAAAGCCACGATGAAAAGGATGACGCCAACAATGATGCCCACTATTCCGCCGAGAGCCCACCCTCCATGCGCTGTTCCACAAAATTGAACTGTGATGGCGCTCAAGTCGGTGGATAGGTTGAGGCCTGCTTTTCCCTGCCATCCTACGCCCAATACCACAAAGGCCAATACAAAGACAACCGCGGAAGCGATGAAAAGGTATTTGGGTTTCATGGGGCCTAAGCATAGCTCAAAACCGAGGTGTTCGAAAGCCAAGCCGGGGGCGGTCAATCAGCCGCAGCGCGCGTGACCAGGAACATGCCTTCGTTGTGAGTGATCAGGATGTCCTCGCCGTCTGGCTTCGGCGCAAAGCCCGCGCGGTCACCCGGCATGGAGGCTTCCAGCGTCCGGCGCGCTTGCTGGTAGCGAGGATGGGAGGCATCCAGACCGGCGCGACCCATCCAGTAGTTGAACGACCGCTCGCGGCGATGGAGTTTCTGCCGCGTCACGGCAAGCCCCAACGCTTCAAAGCAGCCCAGAAATGAAGTCAGCCGAAGAGCAGCCGTGTGTGAAGGATCGCGCAGCACTTCAACCTGATGGTGCAGTTCCCACTTCTCATCGCTTTCCGGCGCCAGCGTATCCACCACCATCATGCGGCCCGCAGGTTTCGTGACCCGGAGCATTTCGCGCAAGGCCGCCTCCGGCTTCTGCATGTGGTGGAGTGAAAACTGGCAGGTCACAAGATCGAATGCGCCATCGGCAAAGGGCAACCGTTCGGCCTCGCCACATGTGAACGCAGCGTTCCGAATTTGCCGTTCGCTTTGCAATTCGCGCGCGTGAGCCAACATCGCCGGCGTCACATCGATTCCCAGGGCGATTCTCACTCGAGGCGCCAGCGCCAGCACCCACGTTCCGCCTCCGCAAGCC
>JBOGKI010000253.1:0-6954 GCA_050745605.1 Terriglobia bacterium
GTCCCGTATTTTGCTGATCCCAAGGTGGGCGTGGTGCAAGGCCGTTGGACCTGGATCAACCGGCATTACTCCAACCTCACCGAAGTTCAGGCCATCATGTTGGATGGCCATTTCGTGATCGAGCATGGCGGGAGGTATTGCACCGGGCGCTTCTTCAACTTCAACGGCACCGCCGGCATGTGGCGGCGGGAGGCGATCGAGGAGGCCGGCGGCTGGCAGCACGATACCCTGACGGAGGACACCGACCTCAGCTATCGCGCCCAATTGAAGGGCTGGAAGTTCATTTATGACCCAACCATTGAGTGCCCGTCAGAACTCCCGGTGGAAGTGAACGCCTTCAAGACGCAGCAGGCTCGCTGGGCCAAGGGGTTGATTCAAACTGCAAAGAAAATCCTGCCCCTTGTCTGGAGAAGCGAAGAGCCGCTCAAAATCAAGCTGGAAGCCACGCTGCACTTGACGGCCAACATCGCTTACCCCTTGATGCTGGTCTTTTCACTCATCCTTTTTCCGGCCATGATTGTGCGCTTTTATCAGGGCTGGTTCCAGATGCTTTACCTGGACCTGCCCTTGTTCCTCGCTTCCACCTGCTCGGTCTCCACCTTTTACATGGTGGCGCAGCGCCAGCTTTATCCGCGTCAATGGCTGGCGCGCACCCGGTACATTCCCTTCCTCATGGCCACCGGCATCGGACTTTCCGTCATCAATGCCAAGGCGGTGATGGAAGCGTTCTGCGGTAAGCACTCCGAGTTCGTGCGGACGCCGAAATACCGTGTGGAAGGGCGCCAGGGGCATTGGGAATCGAAGAAATACCTGAAGAAAGGTGGATGGATTCCGTTCGTCGAGCTGGCGCTCGCCGCCTATTTCCTCTTCACCACCATTTATGCCTGTACCACCCAGAACTACCTGACTGCGCCTTTCCTCACGCTCTTTTTGGTCGGCTATACCTATATGGCCGGAATGTCGCTGCTTCAGACGCCCCTGCGCCGTCTGTGGCATGCGCAGCCCCAGCCAGTAGCCGAGCCGGCCGTGAGCGTCGAAACCTAACACTTCCCGGGACCGCCCGCCGTCACGGGCCACGCCGCCGTCCCACCGTCATTCGCCGCGGGCGCTTTGGAGGGCGGGAGCTTGGTCCGGCCTTAGCGGGGCTTTCCTTTCTGCGCCAGCAAGCTGGCCCGCGCAAAGCCGCCGAGCATGCGCCTGCGATCACGGAGGCTGGCGGTCAGGAAGTGTAGACGCTTGAGGCCACAATAATGCTGCTGTCTCGGCACTGCCGCCGTTGAGTCCGGATTGTCGAGGGGCGCCGACATAAAAACCGATGTCGGCGCCACCTGCGAAGCGGGAGCTTCCAGAAAGTTCCTGCCTAACTGATGGTCGCAACGATGTATTCCATCCTTCGCTGTTTGCACCACATCTCTGCCGCCTTGCGCTTTCGCTGCACGTCATTCGAGTCGAGGCGGCTGGGGTCTTTCACTTCGATAACGGTCTTCCTGCCGCCTTCATACTCCACCAGGAAATCAGGTACATATCTGCGTTGGTGCTTTTGGCCGTCTATCCAAGGGATCGTGATGCCGTGCCGCTTCATCCACTTGACAACGTGCGGGTCCCGCTCCAGGCGATCCATCATGCGCCGCTCCAGGTCGCTTTGATACCGCTCGAAGTTCCAGGGGCTCTTCTTCGGCGTAGCGTATTCGCCGTGTATGCTAATCGCCATGCTCGATAATCCCCGCAATCAGGCCTGGTATATTCCGCACCTTCGACTTGACCTGCGGTAGCATCTTCCACGCAAAGTCAACTTCGGCACGCTCAGCCAACCCCAGCGAAGCGCCATTCAGAAACTTAGCTCGGACGTGGTGGAGCAAGGCGCTGTAAACCCGGTCTTTGAACGTAGCGGCGTGACCCGCCTCGACGGTCAATTCCTCGGCCATGTCAAGTAATCCTGCCTTCACCGCGTCCCGCACCGCCCCATCGGAGACCTGGGCAACAGCACCCCCGGGTCCGTTCGCCTCGGGCGCGGAATGGATAGTTTTCCAGCCTTTTCCACCCAATTCCTGGCCTATCACGCCCGCGATACCCACCTTCGTAATTTCGACCACGGTCGGATCGTATTGAATCCCGTCCAGCATGTCCTTCCAGTTTTCCAGCGGCTTCGCCGGCGGCGGGATGTCGCCCACGTCGAATTCGCCATCGTCCGCGACCGATGGGTCCACCGCAGGGAGGTCAATCACCATTTGTGGTCTTTCGAGTTCTTGCTTGGGCGGCGGCGGCGGCAGGTCTTCGGTCTCATCAAACAACTGGTCAATCAAGACATTCTGCCGCCTCTTGGCGTTGAAAATTTTCCAGAGCCAGTCGTGCTCCAGCTTGGGGTGGTCTACCACGGCACAGATCTGTGGCTCCGTGGGGTCAACGCCCTTCGTCCGGACACGCCGCAAGCCACGGCCGATCACCTGCTGTCCGTATACTATGCTGCCGAACTTGCGCAGCAGGAGGATCACGCCGACCTCCGGCACGTCCCATCCTTCGCGCAGCATCAGCACGCTGACGACAGCCTTATAGGGGTTGTCGGTCTTCCGCTGCTTGCCAAGCTCCCGCGCCTGTAGCCGGTCTGCTTCTTCGCTGTCTTCGGTAACCAGCAACGTCTTTATCTTGAAAACCTTGTTCAAAGTCTGCTCGGCCTTTTCCGCGTCTGCCTTGCAGACGGCCACGACAAAGAGAATGGGATGATAGCGGCCCTTAGCGCGGCGTTCCTGTTCCTCCAGGCGGCGCAGAGCAATCCCCATTTGCTGGCGCATGGGCTTGTCGTCCGTCACCCACTGCGTGGCGTTAAGGCCCAGCCGGTCCACCTCGTCCCAGTCAATTTCCTCCACCTTGCGCTTCTCGCCGGTGCGCGCGTCGCTATACGTCAGTTCCACCGTCTTGATATCCGGCTGATAGACCACCGGCGTCTTGATGATGGCGTCGGCGAGCGCGTCGGTCACGCTGTATTCGTAGATCATGTCGCTGTCGGGAGCCTTGCCGTCGGCCCGGTCCGGCGTGGCCGTGGTGTCCACGCGCAGACTCACCTTGTCGCGCATCCGCCGCAGTGTGGCATCGTACTCGGGCGCAGGCGAGTTGTGGGCCTCGTCGTTAAACAGCGCAAACTCCGGCCCGTTCATCAATGCGGCGAGATTGCTCTGCCCGCTCTTGTTGCTCTGGTAGAACTGGTGAATGTTGCCGAGTATCACGGTGGCGCTGAGCAGGCTCGCCCAACCGCCTTCCTTGCCACTGCCAAGCGTTGTGAGCACAAAGTCCTGCGGCCTGGCATGCGTCCATGAGGGCAGCAGGTCGCGGTCTTTGAAGACCTTCCCGTCTTGAAAGTCATCTTCCAGGCGGTCGCGCACAATCAGGTTGGGGCAGAGCAAGACGAACTTCTGGACGTCGTGCGCAACGCGCAGCCAGGCGATGATGGCCGCGATCAATGCGGTCTTGCCGCCGCCCGTCACGATGTTGAGCAGCAGCCCGTCCGCTCCAATCTCCGCCTTGCCTAGGACCTCGTGGGCATAGACCACGCGCAGGAACGATTCCCACTGGTGCGGCCACAGCGTTCCGGGTCGCGCCGCCTGGTCGTCGTCGGGCGAGGTCAGAAACTCGATGTAATTGTAGGAGTCCGCCTTCAGTCCCGGCATGCCGTCGCGCCGCCAGTCGCGGAAGGCGTCCTCGTATTGTGCGAAGCGATTAAACACGGTTCACACTGATTGCCCACCATTTGTGGGGATAAACCCGCCGCGCGTCATTCTGAGGTCGCCGCGGCGACCGAAGAATCACTGCATTGTCATCCTGAGCCCTTCGCTTGTCATCCTGAGCGTAGCGAAGGATCTCTGTATTTCGCTCGGGGTAAACTCCGCGAAGAATCGCCGTATTTCGGTTCGGGCTTCGGGCGTCCAAAGCAATGCTGGGATGCTTCGCTGCGCTCAGCATGACAGGATTCGCTCACTTCCCGCCGAACCAGCCTTGGCTCAAGTCCCTCCAGGTGGGATTGTGCGAGATGATCAAAGCCACTTTCTTTGCGCGGAGCCACCCTTTGATTTGTTTCTCCCGCTGGATGGCAGCACGAATGTCGCTGAACTTCTCGAAGTGCACCAAACGGTTGATGTTGTATTTACTCGTGAATCCGGGAACCAGTTTGTGTTTGTGCTCGAGTACTCGCCGCTCCAGATTGTTGGTCACTCCCGTGTACAGGGTGCGAAACTTGCCGGCCATGATATAGACATAGAAATTCCGCGTTCGCATCCGTCACTCAGCCCTCAATGAGATTCCTCTCCCGCTCCCGCCGCCCTTGATGTCATCCTGAGGAGCCGCAGGCGACGAAGGATCCCAGCATTCGCTCGATTCTACGAACTGCCGTGATCCTTCGCGGAGTTTACCCTAAGCCAAATACTGGGATTCTTCGCTTCGCTCAGAATGACAGGCGAAGGGCTCAGGACCTGCGCTGAGCGCAGCGAAGGGATAACAGCCTTGGACGTTACGTATCAGCTTACCTCAATTTCCCCCGTCCACAGGCCCTCGCCGCCCATGTCGTCTTGCACCTTGCAGGCGATGCGCCGCTTGCCCGCCGCCGGGAACTCGTATTGCGCCTGCAACTCGGGCTGCTTGTTGCTCGCGCGCACGAAGGAATACCCGGGCGTGCTGCTGAAGCGTTTGCTGTGGTCGAAGTCCCAGTGCACGTTGATGACCTTCGCGCCGGGGTTCAGGATCACCGTTTCGCTCACGTCAAACTTGTAGGTGCGCGAGCTGATGCGCTTGTGGCCTACCTCGACCTTGGGGGCTGGACGAAGGTCAGGAAATTCTCGTAGTCGGCGTGGTCGGTGGAAAGCCCTGTGACGTGCTCGCGGAACCGTGGGGAGTCAATGCGGATCATGTCAAGCCGGATGAAGTTCAAGTCCGTTTGCTCCAGCCGCCGCAGGCGCTCTGCCGCTTCCATGGCGTCGGGCCGGAAGGCCCAGGCCAGCATGATGCCGTCGCGCAGGTTGTCCTGCTTGTAACGCAGCGTCTTGCGGATGGCGTTGGCGAAATCCTGAACATCCGCCGCCGTCACTGCTTTTTTCTGGTCCGGCTCGCCCACCCAGACGGGGATCGCCCCCTTATAGCCGTGAATGGCGTTTCTATTATTCCCGTTCTTGTCATTCTGAGTCCGTCGCTTGTCATTCTGAGCCCGCGAAGCGGGCGAAGAATCCCCGTATTGTCCTTCCGGCACCGCGCCGAAGGCCCGCAAAACAAAGGCGCGGAACTGCTCCGGCGGGGCCTGCGCCAGCCGCCTCGCCTCATAGACACCCCAGTGCTCAATAGTGAAGTCCGGAACGGGATACATTTTGCCCGTTTGCTCCTCAACCTGCCGCGTCAGTCGATCCGCCGTAATTGCCGCTGCGACACGCGACTGGTCGCAGGCAATCCACCGCCGCCCGAGCCGCTGGGCGACAGCGGGCGTTGTACCCCCACCGCAGAAGAAGTCTGCGACCACGTCGCCTTCGTCGGATGAAGCCTGGACTACCCGTTCGACGACCGTGACCGGCTTTTGCGTCGGGTATCCAATTCTCTCCCTGGACATGCTATTTATGAGCGACAGCCTCCAAACATCTGAGATCTTCTTCTCCGCGGTTCCCTCGACAAACGTAGATCTTCCGGAAATGGGGTCCCGAATCCTTTCCATTTTCCCGGAGACCTTCTTTCTTACTTCGGTCGGCCTGCCGGGTTCAACCCGTCGTTCCATCACCTTATTGGTTGCGTAGCTTCTTCCCCTTGAGTATTGCAGGATTATGTCATGTTGGCGGTCAAGAACGCTTCCCCCTGTCGGAAATTTATCGTAGTACCACCAGATTATTTCGTTTCTGAAGCAGTCCACCCCGAAAATCCTATCCATCTCCACCTTGATGTAGTGGCTCGCGTGCCAGTCACAATGGACATAGATGCTGCCGGTCTTCTTGAGCAGGCGCTTCATTTCGAAGAGACGAGCGTTGAGCCAGATGAGGTAGCCCGGCATCCCGCCTTCCCAAATGTCAGAGAACGAGCGCAATTCATTTTGGTCGCCGAAGATGACGTTGTAATGCCGACCGGAGAAGAAGGGCGGGTCAATGTAAATCAGGTCAATGCTCTCGGCGGGCAGGTTGCGCATTACGTGCAAGTTGTCACCCCAGAACAGGTGATTGGGCTCAAGCTGGGCGTGGCCGAAGGAGACCCGCTCGACCACCTGAAAGGGCAGGGAAACTCGTGGGAAGAGCTTGAAGAAGTATTTGCGGCGGTCCCAGCCTAGCGGTTCCTTCTCCACCGGCACGCTGCCGAAGCGCACTGGCGGGCGCCAGAACTCTTCCTGTTGTGCTAGTGCATCGGCCCGCTCGTCGGCGTCGGCGACCTCCGGCGGCGCGATGAAATCACCCTTCACGGGACCGCTAGTCGGTTCGCCTTGTTCTTCTCCGTCCATCTTCGGCATCGCCTCGCTCCCCTCCACCACCGTAAGCGGCAGTGCTGGACCTGCAACTCCCGTTCATCGTGGCCAGCACAAAAGACCGCGCTAGGCCGCATAGCGCTGAAACCCGCCGAGAGTGCTTGCGCGCGGCTCTGGCGGGCAACCCGCCACCACCGGTGGAGGGCTATTGTCCCCTTTTCACGATTTCCGGGCAAGGGACTTCGGCATCTTCGGGGCGCGTGGCGCCCGCTCTAAGCGAGGCGGCCGTCCGATCTGTGGTGAAGCCGGGCCGTTAACGCTTGTATCGTCGCCTAGCCGGGAATTGACCCACTACCAGGATGCCTTTTCCTTTTGATACGGCCGCGCCGTGCTATATACTGAGCGACTTTTCAGTTTGTAGTAAAATTACAAGAAATGCTGTGCGGATGCGGATTTCGGCAGTGGTTCCGTTTCGTTTTGTAGCGGCGGTGTCCCCACCGCCGTCATTGATTGTAAGGAGCTTCGGCGCTGAGGACACC
>JBOGKI010000254.1:0-6950 GCA_050745605.1 Terriglobia bacterium
GGCTCAAGCTTTCGCGGATTTCCTGCTCGTCGTCGATGATGAGAATGGAACTCTTAGGCGACATGGACCGATTTCCTGACCCAGGGGAATTCCAAGCGGAAGGTCGTGCCCTTGCCGGGCTTGCTTTTCACCTGGATTTTGCCGGCGTGCTCGCTGATGATGCCATAGGTAACGGCCAAGCCCAGCCCGGTTCCGCGACCGCTTCCCTTGGTGGTAAAGAAGGGATCAAAAATTCGATTTAGCACGTCAGGAGCAATGCCCACGCCCGTGTCGCACACTTCGGCGCGCACCACGGACTCATCGTGTTCGGTGACCAGCAACAGCTCGCCGCCCATGGGCATCGCATCCCGGGCGTTCAAGACCAGGTTCACAAAGACCTGTTGCAGCTTCCCAAAGTTGCCATAGACCGCGGGCAGCTCGCTCGCAAGCTGCAGATTCAGCCGGATCTTCGAGGCCCGGATCATCGGTTCCAGCAACGAGGCCGTCTCCTGAATCACCTTATTGAGGTCAAGCTCCGCCCGCTCGCTGCCGCTGAGCCGCGAAAATTTGAGCAGATTGTTCACAATCTCCGAGGCCCGAAAGGACTGCTTGACGATTTTTTCGAGAACGGGGTGGTGCGGGCTCTCCACGGGCGTTTGCCGCAGCAGCATCTGGCCTTGGGAGGCGATCACCGCCAGCGGCGTGTTCACCTCATGCGCCACGCCCGCTGCCAGCAGTCCAATGGAGGAAAGTTTCTCCGACTGCACCAATTGATCCTCCAGGCTCACGCGCTCCGTGAGGTCGTTCAGCACCAGCAGCCGCCCGCACACCTGGCCATCCTTTCCAATCAACGGCGTCACGGAAAGATTCACGATAAGTTCGCGACCATCCGCCGTGCGCAGCCGCCGCTTATAAAGCGAGAAGCCCTGATGAGCGTCATCGGTGGGCGGAAGTTCATCCACCAGGGTGGGATCAAAAATCTCCCTCAGACGCTTCCCCAGGACCTTCCTGCGTTCCAGTCCATACAGCCGCTCCAGCGTGGAATTCCAGGCTTCGACCCGGCCCGCAAGATCGCAAGCCAGAACCCCCGCATCAATCGATTCAATCATGCTCTCGCTGAACTCCCAGAGCGTCTGATTCTGCAAAGCTTTCTGTTCAATCGATTCGTAAAGCCGGGCGTTTTCCAAGGCGATGCTGGCGTATCCAGTAATCGTGCGGAGAAGGTCGATATCCTCGCTGGAAAGGAAATCGTTGCGCCGCGTCTTGCCCAAACCAAGATATCCGAGGGTTCGATCCTTAACCCGGAAGGGCAGGTAGTAATGCAGGCCCAACTGCTCCACCGCTTTTTGGGCCGAAGGCCCAAGTCCGAACACCCGGCGGACGCTCTCAAAAAACAAGTGACCCTTGGCAAGCTCCGGATTTTCCGGGTCGAGAAAACTCAAGTCCAGGCGTGCGGAAGTCTCCAGACCTTGAGACTTGACCAGCGAAATCTGGCCGGTTCCAGAAATCATAAAGACGGCCACACGGTCCACATGCAGCAGTTCTGAAAGGCGGCCCGTCACCTGGTCCAGCAACCGGTCCACGCGAAGCTCGGAAGTGAGCTCCCGGGCAAACTCCAGCAGCGTGGAACGATAATCGTAGCGGTCGGGATTGAAAAAGCGGTCGAGGCGCGCTTGAATCCAGTTGACCATCGGCCGGAAGAGCACGGCGGTGACGATGATCGCCAGAATCCAGCCCAGATGCCCGGTGACCGGCACCCAGTTGTGGAACAGGTCGGCGGAAACGGCGATCAGCACGAAATAAAGCCCCACAATCGCCAAGGTGGCAAGGGTGTACGAAATGCCACGGCGGAAAATGATGTCCACGTCCATCAACCGGTAGCGCACGATGGCATAGCCGAAAGTGATGGGAAGAAAAATCAGAGATACGACGGAGACCTTCATCCACATTGCCGGAATGAACCCCAGGAAATAGGGCACCGCGTAAAGCGCGGCAAACGGAATGATGGAAAGATAGGCGCCGCGAGTCAGCCACTTCAGTTGTTGTTTTAGAACTGGAGCTTGCGCCCGGCGGTAGGATCGCTGCAGGAACGCCGCTCCCGCCAGGAAATAGATGGCGAGGTAAATCAGCTCGGTGCGGTCCAGTATCCACCGCGCCGTCAACAACGAAACGGGGAGAATGACGGTTCCGGTGGCCACGCCGATGTGCCAGGCCAGCAGCAGGAGGCTAGGCGCGTAAATTAACGGCGCGATCCAGCCGCGCCCTTCAAGGTGACTCGAGGGCTCCGGAAAGCTCAGGCAGAAATGCAGGAATAGCGCCGGCACCGTGATCCATGCCACCACGTTCAGCCAATAGACCGACCAGTCAAAGGTGTTGAGCTTCCCGGTGTAGGAAAAGCTGTACAGAACAAAGGACGCCAGGCAAAACAAGTAGAAGTGAACTGATTTCGGAGCTCTCCACCGCCGGAACAGCACAAAAACCCCGATGAACAGATAGAGCAGGCCCACTAAGGTCCGGAAGTTTTGGAAGGCAACCGACCGCGCCTGCGGTTCAACAATCACCGAAGTCTCAAAACTCTCCCCATTTCTCGTCAGGTCGTAGGTGGCTTGGGACCAGATGCCGCTTTGGAAAATCTGCCGGGTCACATCGGTGGCGCTGTGAACCGGATTGCCGTTCACAGATTGGAGGATGTCCCCTTCCCGGACTCCGGCGCGAGCCCCCGGCCGGCCCGGCGTCACAATCCAAGCCTTCACTCCATTCGGCGCGTCGACCCAGGACACACCATCATCCGGCGCTTCGTAACGGCTACGCTGCTGAAAGTTGATCCAACCGAAAGCGATCAGGATCAAAGTCAGCAGACAAAGCACAAGAGTCGTAAATCGAGGTATGCCGAGTCTGTCCATTTGAAACTCAGTAACGTCCCGGGAAAGAAATTCTGGGCATTGAACAACTTAGCAAGTTTGGTTCCAATCTATAATTTCATAGAGCTAACTATTTATTTGCTTTTCAGCAAGATAGATTATCTCCTTTTGGACGCGCCTCATAAATATGGGCATCAGTATATATTATTCAATTTTTGGTATTGAATCCACTTGGCTCCGCTTTCGCGGATTGACTGAACAGCGCAAGGCCGATCCTGGTGGCCGCCCCTACGCGACACAGGGTTCAGCGGGCCCGTAGAGGCCAGCTTTAGCCGGGCAGGGTCTTTGCTCTTACGTTGCCGGGCTGAAGCCCGCCGTTACGGCCCTGACCGAAACTGAGCCACCGCTACGGGCCGTTATCCTCCTGTTACGCGCCACCCAGGCGTTTGGCCCCCCAGCCGGCGCGTTTCGCTGTAGGTATGAATAACGCGGTGCAGAACCGTGAGGTTGGAGAAGACAACGATCACCCAAAGCACCGGCGCCATGCGCTCAAACAACGCTCCGATGATGAACAGCACGATGCGCTCCGGTCGCTCCAGAAAACCGACTTTGCAGGATGGGATCACGCATTCCGCCCGGGCGCGCGTGTAACTGGTCATGACGGCGCCGATCATCGCTACCGCCACCAGCGTGACATACCAAAAGCGGTTGCCGCGGCCGTAATAGATGAGCAAGCCGATGAGCAGGCACAGGTCGGAATAGCGGTCGGTGACTGAATCGAAGAAGGCGCCGAAGGAGGTGACCCTTTTGGTAAGCCGGGCCACCGGCCCATCGGTGAGGTCGAAGATGGCCGCCAAAATAATCGTCAAACCGGCCCAGCGGAAGTAACCGAAAGCGAACAGGTAAGCCGCAACCAGGTTAATGCCGAATCCCACCGCCGTCAGAAAATTGGGATTGACGCCGCTCCGGGCCAGCGCCCTCACAATTCTCTCCCACAGGAACTTCCCGCCCTGGCCAATCTTGCCCGTAATCATGATTAGCTATTCTACGCGCCAAGCGATCCAGCGCCCATGGAGAGACGCAAAAAGCGGCGGAGCGTCTTTGCCTGCAATCACCGGGCAGCGCGCCCTCTTCCCGTTTCACATCCCATGAACAGGCTAGAGCCTCGCCACAGCGCCCGGCTGGTGCCTTCAGTGCTGACTCTGGGATTCTATCTCCGCCGGCGTCTTGCGCCCCGTGACCCCAGCCGTAATGTCCTGGTTAGCCTTGCGCATCGCTGCCAAGGCTTTCTGGTATTCGGCGATTTGTTTGCTCGCCGCTTCCCTGCGCCCGGAGTCCCTATAGGCCGTAGCCAGCAGATAGTGAGCAGCGGGGTTTCCGGGTTGAAGCCGGACCGCGGATTCGAGAGGGGCGACAGCTTCGCCCGGTTTTCGCAATGAGATCAGGGTCTTGCCCAGTTCCACCATGGCCTGGACAAAGGTGGGGTCATCTTTGACGGCCCCGGAAAGGTCGGCGGCCGCCCCCGTCCAATCCTGTGACTGCAAGGCGATCTCACCCAGGACAAATTCCGCACCCGCATTGTGAGGATCGACCGCGAGTTCCGCTTGGAACTCCTTCTTTGCGTCCTCGAACATAGTCGGAGTCTTCGGCCCGGAGAGAATCAGCCGTCCCAACCGGTAATGGATGCCGGGCAGACCGGGGCTGATTTTCAAAACCTTGCGGTAAGCCGTCGCAGCCTCGTCCCACTTGCCCTGCGCTTCAAGCGCCTCGGCGTCGAGTTCCTCCACCTGGTAGGAAGCGGGATCTGTGACCAGCAGCTTCTGGGACGCTCGCGTGGAAAGATCGGAGAAAACGTGGACAGTTAGGTAAAGCACTTCCGCGTCACGGGGAAACCGGTGTCGTAGGTCTTCTAGAAAGTCCAGCGCCGCGTCCTCCTGGTCGAGTTTCATCGTGCACCTGACGCCGTCCATCCCAATTGAACGCTGCAGACGCAGGCCGGTGACGTGGCGGGATGCGTCCTTCAGATCAGGAAGCGCCTCGCGGCAATGGTCGCTTTCCGCAAGGCTTGCGCTCAAAATGTAACGCGCTTCAGCAACCCCCGGCTTCAGCTTCAGGGCCTCCTGGAGCGGCTCGATGGCGTCTCGAGGGCGCCCCGCCGCGTAATAGGCTGCACCCAGTCCATACAGGAATTCGGGGGAGTGTGGAGCGCTCTTCAGCAGCGTGTCATACGCCTGGATTGCTTCCTCCGCGTTTCCCTGCTTTAGAGCCGCTTGGGCTTTTTGCACAAGCTGACTCTGTGTCTCATTCTTGCCGGTGACCGGGGAAGAATCAGCCGGAATTAGAAATGAGAAGGCGAGAGCGCCGCCCGTCAGTAGGACGATGAAGATGGTCCTTTGAAGAGACTTTACCAATTTCATCCTCTTCTATCGGAAGCTTTCCCTCACAGTGAATTGCGCCGGTCTGATCTCAAGGATAGAGAAAAGCCATGTCGCGGTCAAGGAATCAACGCTCAGCGTCTGCGCCGGCCTAGGCCGGGGACCGTCGAAGCGATTCCACCAGGTTTCACGGACTTTTGCAGCAACAATCTCCTCATGCTATTCTCTCACGTTGACACATGCTGTAGCGGCGCTCTGTGAGCGCCGGAGTTCCTGAGCGATCAAGACCGGCGGTCCCTTCCAGGATAAACTCCGACCGCCCTTGCGGCAGCAGTTGTCACACAGACCCCAGAGAGAGATTCCATGTTGAACCAGGCGAAAAGGCCCACACATTCTGGCTTCACAACCTTCTTGTTGCTGGCTCTAATCTTGCTTCCGTGCGTTTGTGCTTCTCAGGATTCCGCCCAGTCGGTCGCCGATTATCTCTCCAAGGCCGCTCAACTTGAGAAGAACCAGGACTATGCCGGAGCAGAGAATGTTTTCAAGGAGGCCCTCCGCGCATTCCCTGACCAGCCCGAACTCCTCAAGCAGCTCGGCATTCTCTACCAGACCGAGTTGAAGTTCCCGGCGTCGATTGAGATTTTCCAGCAAGTGCTGCAGAAATCCCCCAATTATCCCGAGGTTAATTTTTACCTGGGCCTCTCGTACTTCGGCCTCAACCAGTATGAGAAAGCGCTTGAAGCCTTCAACGCCGAGCTCAAAGCCCATCCTAACTACGCGAGGGCTCACTACTACTCGGCTATGGTCCTTGAGTCTCTGGGCCGCAACTTGGAAGCCATCCAACATCTCACCGCCATCGTGCGCGCCAATCCCAAGGATGCCAAGGCTTGGTACGAGCTGGCGCGGGTCTACCGCACGATGGCTATGGACGCGTTCCAAAAGGTGGCGAATTTGGCGCCCAACTCCGCCATGATCCATGCGCTCAAGGCTGAATCGTTCGACCAGGACGAGCAGTACCCTCAGGCCGTCAAGGAGTATGAAGAGGTCTTGAAATTGGAGCCTGACTTCCCCAGCGTTCAGACAGCATTGGGCCGGATTTATTTCAACAATAAGCAATACCCGCAAGCTGAAACCCACCTGCGGTTGGCCCTCCAGGAAGACCCCAATAACCCCGCCGCCAATTACGAACTCGGGGACGTCTTGCTAGCCGCTCAAAAGCCGACCGAGGCGCTCCCGTTGCTGAAGATCGCCGGACCCGGCATTCCTCACTTTATGCCCGCTTATTTTGATTTGGGAAAATGCTACTTCGCCCTCGGTGAACTCCAAGAGGCGCGGCAGGCGCTGATCAAGGCCACTCAAGCGGACCCCAACTCGAAAGAACCCCATTACTTACTGGCCAGAATTTATGGCCAGCTCCACGACGCGCAAAAGCAGGCTGATGAGATGGAAATCTTCCAGAAACTCGCCAAGAAGGAAGAGGCCAAAGATCTAGGACGGGCGTCCAAGGTACTGCAGGAACAACGACAAGAGCAGCAT
The DNA here is from genome assembly GCA_050745605.1 of Terriglobia bacterium. GTDB lineage: Bacteria > Acidobacteriota > Terriglobia > UBA7540 > UBA7540 > CALCEB01. The sequence goes on from JBOGKI010000254.1 coordinate 6,752, forward strand.
TTCTGAGGATTGCAGAATAGGGGTAACGAGCTGTCCTTGCAGCGCCGCCCTCTGGGCGGCATCTGTAGGCCGGCAAGATGCCGGCGCTACGCGAAAGCCCCATGGTACCCGCATCCCGCATTAGGGTTCGTGTGCCTCAAATCCCAGACTGAAAACCTACAGCGCCCGAAAAAAAAGTGCGCCATGGCGTTGCCAGGAG